>CAMOXE010000029.1 GCA_946628865.1 uncultured Clostridia bacterium
AGAGAACTCATCGCGCTTTATTCCGCAAAGAAATTTTCGCCGAGCGAAATAGCGGATTATTACTCCGACAAGGCGCGTATCGTCGAACTTGCGTACAAGATCGACCGCGAACTCTCGGTTTATCGCGCGGTTATAGACCCCGTAGTAGAAAACTACGTCTACCCGTGGGTAAACAAGGGTTACGACGAGGAAACGCTGCTTTTTATCGCGAATTATTTATTCAAGAAAAACCGTTGTTCGCTCGAAGAAATGGACGACACGATAGAAAAACTCTACAAAAAGGGACTTGTAACGCTCAACTCGATAGTCGAACATCTCAAAGCGGTAAGCAAAGAGGACGAATTTATAAAGGAGATACTTTCCGCGCTTTCGCTGTCGCGTAAGCCGACCGAGTGGGACAGAGAAAATTTAAAAACCTGGCGGAGTTGGAACTTCTCCGACGAAATGATAATAAAAGCCGCTTACGTCTCCGCGGGCAAAAGCCCCGCATACATAAACGCGGTCTTGTCCGCCTGGAAGGCGCAGGGAATATTCTCCCCCGAACAGATAAAGAACGAAAAGCCCGCGACGGGCAAAAGCGGAAAAATCTCGACTTTCGACTTAAACACCCGAAAGTACACCAAAGAAGAACTCGATTCGCTTATCGTCGACATAGACGATATAGATTTATAGGAGCGTTATGGGATACGAAAAATTTTATTCGGCAGCCGAAGCGCATTACTCCAAACTGAGACGGGAAAACTCCGCGAAGGCGGATTACTATCTCGGCATTTTACATTCCGACGAAAAATATTTATCGGCGTATAACGCGTATAACGCCGCGCGGTTCGATCTTTTTAAAGCGAAACGCGACGGTTCGACCGCAAAAATCGCCGAACTCAACGAAAAAATAGAGGCGCTTAAGTCCGAAATGCGCAGGATTAAAGCCGAGAAAAAAATCGACGACGGTATGCTTTTACCGCATTATTCCTGCGCGTATTGTAAGGACACAGGCGTCACTTCAGACGGCAAATTCTGCTCGTGCTATAAAAAATTCGTTCAAGGCGAAGTACTGCGGACGCTCGGCTTGACCGAACGCGTCTACCCCGATTACGACGATCTTGCGAAAGAGAGCGAAAACAGACTCGACGCGATTTACGAAAAAATGCGGAATTATATCGAAAAATTCCCGAACTCGAAGTCTCCGCTCGTTATTTCCGGCGAAGTGGGCGTCGGCAAAAGCATGCTCGCGCTCTCTACCGCAGGTAAAATTGCGGAAAAAGGCTATAACGTTATTTTCCTTACCGCTTACGAACTCCACGCCGTGTTTTTGAAATACGCCTCCGCGCCTTTCGGAGAAAAAGACGTATACGTCGAAACGTTGACGGATTGCGATTTGCTCGTTATAGACGATCTCGGCTGCGAACCTCTGCTCGGCAACGTCAGTCTGCAATGCCTTTACGGCGTTATAAACGAGCGCTCGGCAAATTCAAAGCCTTTCATAATCACGACTAATCTGACGGGCGATATGATAGCCGAAAGATACGGCGAAGTCCTGTTTTCGAGAATATTCAACAAGCGCAGCGGCGTTGAAATTCGGATTTCCGGCAAAGACCTCAGATTGAAAAAATGATTAGCAACTTAAGTGCAACGTTTTATTTTAACTAAATAAACCTATGGTTTTTTAAAATCATAAAAGCGACCTCGCGCCGAAACGCAAGGTCGCTTTTGATTATTGTCGGATATTAAGCGACGGCAACTATATCTTCAACCCTTACGACGTACTCGTTTGTCGTGATTTCTTCTCCGTCGCGGTCTACTTTAAAACCTATTCTATCGCCCGAGCGTATGCCGAGCAAAGCGTCCCCGATATGAAATAATCGACTTATAGAAAGGCTTTCGCCGTTTATAAGAAATTCTTTTATCACGTCGCCTTTTAAAATATCAATCTTTGAAATTATCGAATTTTCGATGACGGCGTCTACCGTTACGTCCTCGACGATACGACCTTGATCTGTTTTTGCGTCGTAGACGAATTTTGAATTTTTACTGACGACCGTTACGCCCAACGTTATTTTTTTAACGCTTTTACAATCGACGCTCGCGTAGTGCATTATATTTTCGACCGTACCCGCAACTATCGGAAGCGGCACGGCATAGTTTACGTTCTGATCGTTGCCGTCGCCGGCATTTGTAATTCCTATAAGTTTTCCGTCGGCATTAAACAGTCCGCCGCCCGAACTTCCGCTGTAAATGGAAGTGTCTATCCTTATCGAGCGGTAAGAACGCGCCGTTCCGTCTACCGAAAGCGTTATATATTCGTTGTCTACGCTTACTATTCCGCGGGTAACGCTTATACCCTCGCTTTCGGGATTACCTATCGCTATCGCGGTTTCGCCTACCGAATACCCGTCGGCGAATTCCGCCGCCAAGACCGACGGATTTACGCTTTTAACGCGCGAGGTTTCCGCCCTGACGAGCGCAATGTCCGAAGTCGCCGAACCCCCGACGTACTCGCAGTCTATCGCATAATCGCCGTAGTCGTATACTGTGCAGCCGTTTTCGTCTTTTTCCTGAGTGGCGATCGGAACGCCCTCGCTCCCGTACAGATAACAAGTTATTTTCTTGGCTATTTTGTCCTCTTCCACGGCGGACTTGTCGTAAATAACGTGGAAATTGGTTATCAGGTAGGTATAATCGTCGTCGACGCGGTATACGACAGCAGAGCCGCTGTACATTGCGGTTACCAGCATAGGCGCGGCGGAAGATATTCTGTATTCGGTAAACTCAGTAAATACTTTCGCGCTTGATAATAGCGCAGAATTTATCGCGGCGGTATCCGAAGATTGCGAAGCGGCGGAAAAAGTCTTTAAAAACTCGTCGAAATTTCCGTCGGGGTGCAACTCGATATATTTCGCATACAATTCGTCTACGCTGAGGCTTTCGGCGTCCTTTCCGTCTTTACCGTCCTTTCCGTTGGTTACCGTCAACGAAGATACGCTCCCGTCCGAGTACTTTATTTCGTAAACGTCGTTTAAGCCTTCCGTGTCGATTTTTTCAATTGAAACGACCGTGACGTTTTTTGTCGGCGTTATGACGCCCGAACAGCCCGCAAGGCAGATCATCGCCGCAATTAGTGCGGCTATAGTGCAATAAACACGCTTTTTAATTTTTATTATCTTTTTCATACGCTATTATTTTACTCCGCTTTGAAATATTTATCGACAGATTGAACTTATATTTGAATTTATTTAATCCATGGACTTAATACACGCCGAATCACTGCCTCTAAACAAAACGCAGTCCTTTAAAGAACTGACGTCGATTTGTTTTTATAGGTTGTGAATTTTATCTCGTAGCCGCCGTCTATTATCGGCTCACTCTCGAAAACGCAGTCAAACGAGGCGCTATCGTCTAAGTTCTCGTAAAAGACCTCGGCGTTTCCGTCGGCGCTTACCTTGGTAACGAAAACCTCGTCGCAATACGGCAACATCGATTTATAGAACATCGCCCCGCCTATAACGAAAACTTCGCCATCTTCTTTTTTTATTTCGGAAAGCATTTCGTCCATCGTATAAACGACGACTACGTCGTCGCGCTTAACGCCCTCGGGACAAATCACGATATTCTTTCTGCCTTTAAGAGGTTTTCCGTCGGGAAAGGACAATAAAGTGTTATACCCCATACAAACGGTCTTTCCCATCGTCTTTTCTTTAAAAAACCGCATGTCGCGCGGGATAGAAAACAGCAAGCCGTTTTTCTTGCCTATTCCCCATTTTTCGTCTACGGCGACGATTGCTTTTACCGTCATACCGCAACCTCCAACTTTCCGGATAGCGGAGTCGCCTCGTAGCCCTCTAAGGCAAAGTCCTCGACTTTAAAGTCGTAAAAATCTTTCACTTCGGGGTTGATGACGAGTTTCGGCGCGGGGTATTCGGGGTTTTTAAGCATTTCCTTTACGAAAGGTATATGTCTGTCGTAGATATGCGCGTCGGCAATGACGTGTACCAGTTCGCCGACTTTAAACCCGCAGGAGATCGCGAACATATGAAGTAGCACCGCATACTGCATTACGTTCCAGTTGTTGGCCACCGCCATATCGTTGGAACGCTGATTCAAAATACCGTTTAATCTATCGCCTGTAACGTTAAACGTCATCGAATACGCGCAAGGATACAAATTCATTTCATGAAGGTCTTGGAAGGTGTATATATTCGTCATAATTCTTCTTGAGGCGGGGTTGTTTTTTAAATCGAACAACACTCTGTCCACTTGGTCGAACTCACCCTCTTTGTATTTGTGTTTTACGCCGAGTTGATAGCCGTACGCCTTGCCGATAGTTCCGTCGTCGCCCGCCCAACTATCCCATATATGCGAGTGAAGATCTGAGATTTTATTGGATTTTTTCTGCCAGATCCATAAAATTTCGTCAACCGCGTTTTTAAAGCCTTGCTTTCTTATCGTCATTATCGGGAACTCCTTTGAAAGGTCGTAACGATTGACGAGACAGAATTTTTTCACGGTATGAGCGGGCGTTCCGTCAAGCCATTTGGGGCGAACGTCCTTATCCGTGTCCCAAACGCCGTTACTTAAAATTTCCTCTACGTTTTGCTTAAAGACTTTATCTGCGTAACTCATTTTATCCCCCTCGCATTAAAATGCGTCTTTAGATTTTTTGCTCCAGTTTTTCGCGACGTAACCGCACTTTATCGCGTTCGGCGCAAGTTTCTCAATAGCGTAAACGAATTTGTTGAACGCGCCCGGAATTACCAGCCTTTTGTTGCGGTTAAGCCCCTTTATCGCCTTTTTGACGACGTATTCGGCGGGCTTTGACGATAACCGACCTGTAAAACCCTGTATTTCTATATCTCGTATTATGTCCTCACGCGTCGGTATTCCGCCGGGAGCGAGAATAGTTATCTTTAAGTCTTTATATTCGTACCTAAGCGACGTGAAAAAATTGATGAGCGCGGCTTTCGTAGCCGAATATATGGCGAAGTACGGCATCGGAAGAGTTCCGCTCATGCTCGACACCGTCAAAATTTTAAAATTCTCCGACCTGTAACTAAGCGCGAAATGCGTTATCGAAAGCGTAGCCTCTAAGTTTACGCGGACTTGGAAAACTATCTTTTCGTCCGTATACTCGCCGAAAGGCTTTTGCGTATCCACACCGGCGACGTTATATAACGCGCCGAATTTATCCCCCGTCTCGCCGAACTTCTTATAAAACTCTCTGCGGGAGGTTTCGTCCGTCAGGTCGAGCGGGTAATACGCTATCTCGCCCTTTTTGCCACCGCGATACAACTCGTCGCGCAGGGCTTTTAACTTCTCCTCACTTCTACCCGTCAGATAGAGATTGTCGCCGCCGTTATACAATTCTTTGCAAAACGCCTTGCCGAGTCCTCCGGTCGCTCCGGTTACCAAAGTATATACCATAACTGCCCTGCCGTCAATTCTTTTTCGGCGGCTCGCCGAGTTGAGCGCGAAGATTGCCCAAAACGCTGTCGATATACTCGCGCCTGAGTTTTGCCTGCTCTTCTTTTTCCGCCTCGGTAAGCCCCTCTTCACGCTGTTTTTTAGCGAGAAAATTTATCCTTTCTATATCCATTATCTTATAACTACGCCGTAGCGGTGTTGCAAAGAGCCGAGAACGCGTTTTACTATTCCGTCTACGTCGTCGGGCGAAAGTTGCTTTTCGTCGTCGTAAAACTCCAGACCGAAAGCCATGCTCTTTTTGCCCGCGCCGACTTGAGCGCCCTCGTATACGTCGAAAAGTTCGGCGGATCGTATTACGCCCTTGCCCGCCGATATTATCGCGCCCTCTATCTCGCCGCAAGTAACGTCTTTCGGCGCGACGAGCGCCAAATCGCGTTTAACTATCTGATATTTAGGTAGCGGAGAGAATTTGAAAGTCGGTTTCTCAGCGCTTTCTATAGCGGAATAATTTATCTCGCCGACGTAAACCTTTTTGTCTATATCGAATTTTTCGGCGGTCTCGTAAGCCGCTTGACCGACGAAACCGATTTCGCTGTCGCCGAGCAGTATTTTAGCCGAAACCCCGGAATGGAGATAACTCTTCTCCGCCCGCTTTGAAAGGTCGAATTTCAAGCCGAAAAACTCCGCAACGCACTCCGCTACGCCTTTAGCCGTGAAGAAATCTTCGCCGTCGCCGAACAGTACGAAACAGAGTTTCTTCTCTTCTATCGGGAAACCATCGCCGCAAGGCGCAAAAGTATCCGCTATCTCGAACAGTCTGCCGTCGTAATTTCCGCGCTTTAAGTTCCTCGCCGCCGCGCTGAGTAGCGACGGAACGAGTGTTTCGCGCATAACTTCGTAGTTATCGCTTATCGGATTTTCTATAACTACGTTATTCCCCTCTTTCGCGCCCTCGGGAAGATTTAACGCGGCGACGTCTTTCTTTGAATAGAAAGAATACGTCATAGCCTCGCTTAGTCCCTGCGCAGCCAAAAACCTCTTTAACTTCATTTCGTCGGACTGCGCCGCGCTGTAGCCGCCGGGCGTTATCGCCGCGTCTTTTAAAAGCGTCGGGGTTATATGCTCGTAGCCGTACATTCTGATTATCTCTTCGGCAAGGTCGGGGTAACTCTCCACGTCCTCGCGGTACGGCGGCGCAACGGTCGTTATCTCGTCGCCGTTATATTCTACTTTAAACTCGAGTTTTTCGAGTATTTCGATTATTTTTTCCTTAGGCACTTCTATGCCGAGAACGCCGTTTATCGCGGAAAAAGTGGTCTTTACCGTCTTGTTTAACTGCGCTTGCCCCGCAGAAACGTCGATATGCGTAGACGTAACTTCGCCTGCGCCGAGTTCGCATACCAGATGCAACGCGCGTTTCATCGAAAGTTCGGTCGTATACTCGTCAACGCCCTTTTCAAAACGCTTTGACGAATCGCTGCTCTTTCCGAGCGTGCGCGAGGATTTACGGATATTGTCGCGCTTAAACTTCGCGCACTCGAAAAGTACGCCCGTGGTATCGTTTTCTATCTCGCTGTTTAACCCGCCCATTATTCCCGCGAGCGCAACGGGCTTTTCACCGTCGCAGATAACGAGATTTTCGGTCGATAGCGTAAGTTCTTTTTCGTCGAGCGTGGTTATCTTTTCGCCGCTTTTCGCCCTGCGCACGATTATGCTTTTGTCCGCAAGCGTTTTCATGTCGAACGCGTGCATGGGCTGACCCATTTCGAGCAGGACGTAGTTGGTAATATCCACGATATTGTTTATCGAATTCAGTCCGCAAAGCGCCAACCGCCTCGACATCCACTTCGGCGATTTTTCTATTCTGACGTTTTTGATAAGATGCGCGATATATCTCGGGCAAAGTTCTTTATCCTCTACTTTTACGGAGATTTCGCCGTCTCCCTCCGCGCCGGCGTTAAAGTCAAGCGCAGGGAGTTTTAAAGGCTTGCCGAGCGCGCACGCTATCTCGCGCGCTATACCGAACACGCTCTGGCAGTCGGGACGATTCGCAAGTACGGATATATCGAAAACGTAATCTTTAAGTCCGAGCAGATCTCTGTCCTCTTCGCCGAGCGGAAAATCGTCTTTAAACACGAGAACGCCGTCGCCCGACGCTCCGTCGTAAAAATTGTCGTCTATCCCTATTTCTTCGCCGCCGCAGAACATTCCGTAAGACTTCTCTCCACGGAGTTCGCCGCTCGTTATTCTGTCGCCCGTGGCGAGCGTCGCTCCGTCTACAGCAACCGGCACTATATCGCCGACGTTTACGTTTTTCGCGTTAGTGATTATCTGCAAAATTCCGTATTTACCCGCGTCGACGCGGCAAATCCTTAACCGCTCGGCGTTCGGGTGCTGAGTTATTTCGAGTATCTTACACGTTACAACTTTGTCGATCTTATCCCCGTAACGAATTACTTCTTCGACCTCGAATCCGCAACCGAACAGTTTTTTCTCGAGTTCTTCCGGGGTAACGTCTATATCTACAAAATCTTTAAGCCAACTAAGAGGCGCCAACATTTTATCTCTCTCCTGAAAAATATAAATATTTTGAAAATCTAAGCCTTGTCAGACCGCAGTATAACGAAATTTATAAAATCTTAAACTGTTTCAAGGCTCTTACGTCGCCTTCATATAGAATATGGATATTGTTTATTCCGTATTTCAGCATCGCAATTCTGTCAAGCCCGAAACCGAAAGCAAAACCGGTGTATTCGTCGGGGTCGAGTCCGCAGTTTTCGATGACTTTTCTGTTGACGATTCCGCCGCCGAGTATCTCTATCCAACCTGTGCCTTTACAGAGTTTACAGCCCTTCCCGCCGCACTCGAAACAACTCACGTCAACTTCTACCGACGGCTCGGTAAACGGGAAAAACGAAGGGCGAAACCTCGTCTTTACGTTAGACGAGAACATTTTTTTTACGAGGACGTCGAGCATCCCTTGAAGATCGCAAAGCGAAACTTTTTTGTCGATTGCAAGCCCTTCCATCTGGTGGAACATCGGCGAATGCGTCGCGTCGTCGTCCGCGCGGTACACTCTTCCGGGGACTATGACCTTAAACGGCGGTTTAAGCGTTTTAAGCGCGTGTATCTGTCCCGGCGAAGTGTGCGTTCTGAGCATTAAATCATCACTTATATAAAACGTATCCTGCTTATCCCTCGCTGGGTGTTCTTTCGGCGTATTGAGCGCGGTAAAATTATGGAAATCGTCCTCTATCTCGCGCGTTTCCATTACCATAAAGCCCATACCAGAGAATATCTCCACGAGTTCGTTCTTTATTACGGTTACGGGGTGCAGACTGCCCTCTTCGCGTTTTTTCGCGGGCATTGTTATATCGATCGTCTCCGCTTCGTAGCGCGCACGCCGTTCTATCTCCGCAATAGCCTTTTCCTTTTCGGCAATGACCTCGGTAGCCCAGTCTTTAAGCCCGTTTATCATCTGACCGAGTTTCGGTCTTTCGTCTTTGTCCGCTTTGCCGAGTTCTTTCATAAGCGAGGGAATCTCGCTCATCTTGCCTATAAGATAGTTTACCTTAAGTTCGTACAGTTCTTTGCCCGTCTTTATCTCCTGTAAAGATTTCTCGATGTTCTCTTTAATGCGGGCGATCTTGTCTTTCATAGCGTCGTCTCCAAAACTATAATATAAGTATTATACTTATGTAAGTATAACAAACCGTGCCGAAAATGTCAAATACTCGTATACGTTTTTGAAAATTTTTCATATTCTCGGATTCGCTTTCAATAAATTCAGAATTTCCTCGTTTCTCTTTAGCGCCTGCTTATCGTCGTAGTAGGCGTTAATCGACTTATAGACCACTTTTTCGCTCGTTATCTCCACAATTCCGCAGCGCGCGACGTCGGGAGAGAGAAAGTTTCCGCAAGTCCCGAAATTTATGAAATACCTCTCGCCGATATGGTGGAAAGAGCCTGTGTGTTCGTGCCCGAACAGCACCACGTCGCCGCCGACGCCACGGAAAATTTCGGTTATCTCCGCGTCCGTCGGCAATAATTTGGGTATTTTGAACCAGCCGTTTTCGGATTTGGGGTAGTGCATGCAAACGACCGACTTTCCTTCCGCTTTAAACGAAACGGTTTCGGGCATATTCCTTAAAAACGCTTTGGACGCGGAAGAGAGAACCCGACAGTGCCAGGAGATTATTTTATCCCTTATATCCCCCTTTCTGTAAGGCGATACGCCGTCGGACGCAAAAAGATCGTGATTACCTTTTACGAAAACCGCGTTTTTAATCTTTCGCGCCTCGACTACCGTCTCTTCGGGGTACGCGCCCACGCCTACGAGGTCGCCTAAAAACACCCACTTATCCGGCGAGTAGTTATTAAGTTCGGATATTGCCGACTTTAATGCAAACACGTTGGAATGCACGTCGGAAATTACTGCGATTACCATTTTTTAAATTATAGCATATGCCGAATTTTTTTTCAAGTAAATGATTTATACAAAAAAATAATCGAAAAAATCTTTTTGGTATTTCAGTTTTATTGACAAAATTTTCAAGAAGTGTTAAAATTTTATAGACTGTAATATTTTATAGGTTAAATTCTCGCTTTTTAGGCGAATTTACCTAAGGAGAGTTGAAATGAAAAAATTACTCAGCGTTATTTTTGCCGTATGCCTTGCGGTATGCTCCGTCATGGTCATAGCGGCTTGCGGAGAAAACGGAGCGGATACCCAAGCGGGCGCGCCGATAACTTTCTCTTATTCGATAGTAAAAGACGGCGACGAAACCTATTATTCGCTTAAAAACGTAACCGTTTCGGACAAAGCGCAAGCGCTCATCGCCAAAAAAGACTTTGCGGGGCTTGCGGACTTATTCAATACCGACGCGGGCGAATATAAAGCGCCTGCCGTAAAATATACCAAGGACACAGTAACAACGCTCGTTATACCCGAAGAATACAACAAAATCGCGGTCAAGGCAATTTCTCAAGACGCGGTTTCGGGACTTACGTTCGTCAAAAAAATAGTAGTCGGCAACAATATAACCAAAATGAGCGAGGGCGCGTTCTCTTCGCTTACCGCGCTTGAAGAAATAGAACTTCCGTTCGTCGGCGGCGAGAAAAACGCGAAGAACGAAAAGAAACTTTTCGGCTATATCTTCGGCACGACCTCGGGCGACGGGCTTACCGCTTGCGAGCAAAAGTATAACGGCGGAGACAGCGGAAACACGAAAACCTATTATCTCCCCTCGGCTTTGAAAACCGTTACCGTAAGAGGCGGCAACGAGAAAAAGGACGAAACGCTTAAATTCAAAATCGAAGAAAAAGACGGCGAAATAAAATACGTTTACGAGGGCGAGGACGGTTACGACGAGTTGGACGCGGTTGAAAACACCGCTACGGAAAACGCCGACGTTTACTCGGTTGCTCCGTATTCCTTCTACAACTGCACGACGCTTGAAACAATCAACTTGAGCGGCGTTGAAGAAATAGAAAAATACACTTTCTACGGCTGCACGGGCATAAAAAACCTCACTTTCGGCGACGACGTAAAGACCATAGGCGCGCACGCGTATGAGAACTGCACTTCGCTTAAATCCGTAGACTTCAACAACGTCGAAAAAATAGGCGAAAGCGCGTTCGCGGGCTGCACCGCTCTCGGCGAAAAATATCTCGACGGCGCAAACAAAATCGTCTTTACAGATATTGAAATAGGTAATTCCGCGTTCTCGGGCTGTACGGCGATTAAGGACGTAGAATTTAACGGCGAGTGCAAAATAGGCGAAAGGGCGTTTAAGGGCTGCACGGCGATAGAAACCGTTGACTTTACAAATGTAACTTCGGTCGGAGATTACGCGTTCTACGGCTGCACCAACCTCGCGAGCATCACGAATTACGACGGCTCGATATCGGACAATCATATATTTGAAGAAACCGAGTACGTTAAACACTTGAAATAATAGCGTAATAAGCGCTATATGAAAGGCGGCTGTCGCATTGATTGCGACAGCCGCTTTAGTTTGTTGTTTCTTTACCAGCCGAGAATAATACGAACCCGCTTCTGACGGCATATTTTGCGTTCTTTTCGGCGAGTTCTCGCGCAATGAATTGATATTCTATTGCACTCACAC
>CAMOXE010000030.1 GCA_946628865.1 uncultured Clostridia bacterium
TTTAAGTTTTTTTTGCAAACGAAAACCGCCCGTTAGCCAAGTCAATTCATATCCGAACTCGTTTAAACGGCGTAATTTCGGCGGATTTTCACAAATTTTCGCTTGTAGTACTTGTTATACGACTGCGTTCGTCTTTGTAAAAATACACTTGAAATTACGCCGCTCAAATGCTTTGCACCTTAAATAAAGTATGTTGCGAATATTTTTGGTGAGAACGAGCGGAATAGAATACAAATTCATTCCGCGAGAACTCGCCGAAAAGAGTGCAAAAGACTTATTTAAGGCGGGTTCGGATATTAATTGTCTTGGCTAAGGCGGTTATCTTTTCTCTTTGTATCAAAACTCGTTTTTGCGATGTAATTTCGGCATTTTAACGAGTTCGGAAACGGCGCTAAATATCTTCGTTTAAAACCCTCTTTAAAAACTCCCGCGTTCTCGGGTTTTTAGGATTATTGAATATGACTTCCGGCTTATCGTCCTCGGCGATAACGCCTTTATCCATAAACACCACGCGCGAAGAGACGTCTTTCGCAAACTGCATTTCGTGAGTAACGACGAGCATAGTAAGTCCGCTTTCCGCAAGCGATTTCATAACCAAGAGTACCTCTCCGACCATTTCGGGATCGAGCGCGGAAGTCGGCTCGTCGAAGAGAATCACTTCGCTGTCCATAGCGAGAGACCTCGCGATCGCAACCCTTTGTTTCTGTCCGCCGGAAAGTTGATCCGGGCGAGCGTTGATATACTCGCTCATACCGACCTTTTCGAGATACTTCATTGCGTTTTCATGCGCCGCCGCCTTAGTCTTTTTCAAAACGAGCATTTGCGGTTTTACGCAGTTGTCGAGCGCGGTCATGTTGTTATAGAGGTTGAACTGCTGAAACACCATGCCCACTTTCGACCTGTACGACCTTAAATCGAAGTCGGAAGCAAGTATATTTGCGCCGCGGAAGTCGATTTCTCCGCCTGTCGGCGTTTCCAAGAGATTTAAACACCTTAAAAACGTACTTTTACCCGATCCCGACGCGCCGATAATAGATACCACTTCGCCCTTTTCGACGTTCATGGTTATGCCTTTAAGCACTTGGTGATCGCCGAAATTCTTTTTCAAATCGACAATTCGGAATATATTTTCAGACATTTTCGCCACCGCCTATGCGTATTTCCGCGTCCGGGTCCGACTGCGAACCGCAGATAACGTAATCTTTCTTGCCCGTAAGTTTCTTTTCGAGCAATCTCAGCAGCCGCGTTACAGTAAAAGTCATAATAAAATACAGAATCGAAGTTATTAAAAACGTCTGGAAAATCTTATACGTCATAGTCTGAATTTTATAGGCTTGATAATATAATTCCATAACGCCTATTACGTTTAATACCGACGTATCCTTGATGTTTATTACGAACTCGTTCGCAACCGACGGCAATATGTTTTTCATTACCTGCGGTATAACGACGTGTATCATCGTCTGGAAATGCGTCATTCCGACCGAATACGCGCCCTCGAACTGCCCTTTGTCAACAGAAATTATTCCGCCTCTCACGATCTCCGTCATATACGCGCCGGTATTTATCGAAACGATAAAGATTCCGGCAGGAACGAGCGGAAGAGTCTGTCCGCCGTTTGCAAACGCAAAACCCCAGTATATGACCATAGCCTGTACCATCATCGGCGTTCCGCGGAATATTTCAACGTATACCGATATAACTACGTCGGCAACTTTCTGAATAATTCCCACCGCTTTTTTCTTGGAACGCGGAATAGTACGGATTATTCCCATCAAAAGACCTATTATAAGTCCTATTATCGTACCGATCAAGGCTATAAGCATGGTATAGCCTAAACCGCTTAAAAGTCTCGGGTAATATTTTGATATTATATCACCCACATCTTTGAAAAACTGCATAATTATTTTTTATAGATTATAACGAGATTTGAATTGTAATAGCAATCGGTAAAATCAACTTCCGCTTTTCTCGTAGCGGTAGGACTCATACCGGCGATGATTCCGTCGTAAGTTCCCGCCTGAACGCCGGGGATAAGCGAATCCCATTCCGCAGCGTAAACTTCGAGTTTCATGCCGAGTTTATACGCTATGTATTTGGCGATCTGAACGTCGTAACCGTTGGCGTAGCCCGCGCCGTTGGCGATTTTAACAGCGCCGTTTACGTCGCTCTCCTGAGTCCAGTTGAACGGCTCGTATCCGCACTCCATGGCGATTTTGAGAACGGGCGCGTTCGCGGCAACTTCGCTAACCGACAGAACGTTGTATCCGTCTACCGCTTTTGAAGTATCTAAACTCATTTCCACCGCTTTTTGCATAAGCGCGTTCTTATTCTCTAAAGTAATTTCGGCAATAGCGGCGTTCGCCCTCGCTACCAATTCGCTACCGAGTTTAAACGCGACGGCTATTCCCGTATCTTCGTCTGTCGCGGTAAATCCGGTAGCGTTGTTTTTAAGCGCGAGGTAAGTGAGGTCGCTGTTTTGCGCGACTACGGCATACGCGGTAGGTTCTTCGGCAACGTAACCGTCTATCGCTCCGCTCGTAAGCGCAGTTAAAAGCGCCGGGAAGTCTTTATATTCTTTTACCGTAATACCCTTGTCTTTGCCTTCCGTATTCAACGCGTCAAGGTGGAAAGTTCCGGTTTGCGCAGCGATTATCGCGCCCTTAAGGTCGGATATGTTTTTCACTTGCGAGAAATCGAATTTCTCTCTGCTACACGACGCGGCGGTGAGCGAAAACGCCAAGATAAGCATTGCGCTTAAAATCAGTGATAAAAATTTTTTCATATGAATTTACCTCCAAAATCTTATTCGGTCTTGAAAAATTAAAACTACGCTCCCGCTAACGCGAAAACGTAGTTAAATCCGCTTTCTGTTTCGTTAGCACTCCGCTTTTAAAGCGACAGTCGGCGAGATTTTATCCCGACGCCCAACCTGTACTCTCCTCAAATAAAGTACGGTTTCGGCAAAACACCCTTTTATTCCCCACCGTTTGAGCGGCTTTTATCGGAAATTACTCTTGAGTTTCGCGCCTCTACCTGAAACGTATTTAATTTTTATGTCGATATGATACTATATTTTTTTGTCTTTGGCAAGCGTTTTAACGCTGTTTTTTAATTTTTTTTAAAAATGCCTTGAACAATTATAATATTTCGAGATTCTTCTTGAATATCCGTCTGAAATCTTGCGACGCAAACAGCGCGTCTTTTATCTCGAGCGACGCGTCGCCGTCAACTTCCGTCTTAAGTATTACAGAATCGCCTAAAACGTCGCAGGTTACGCCCGTAACAAGTCCCGCCATACTCCTATCCAAACTCTCCGCTATTCTAAGGATTATGCCGAGTTTTCTTATCACGTCCACGTCCTCTTCGCCGATGAACGCCTTGTATTTTACGAGATCGCTAAGCGCAAAGTCGTCGTTTTTATATACCGACGCGATCAGCGACGCCATAACTATTTCGCGAAGGCTTATTCCGTAAATGGCGCTGTTGCGTATGATATATGCCGTGTGCTTTTCAGAGCCGTAATACCTTACCGAAAGCCCCGTGTCGTGCAGCATCGCAACGACTTTCAGCATTTTCAGATACTGCCTCGGGAATTTATGCAAAACGCGAAGTTGTTTGAATAATTGTACGGAAAGGCTCACGACGTGTTCCGCATGCTTTAAATTTGCGCCGTAGTAGTGAACGAGCGTCTGCAAACTGTATGAAAGAACGTCCACGACCGGCTTGTCTATAGTCGACGGCATCGCATAGTTGAACATAATGCCTTCTCTCAGTCCGCAACCCGAAATGGTAACCTCGTCGGCTTGCATATGCTTTAAAAAACTCTTTATCGCGGCGAGTGCGCTCGGGAAAATATCCGCTCTGCCGTCCGAAACGCCTTTTATACGCTTTTTCTTATCGAGGTCCAAGACCTTGATCATATCGTACACTTCGGTAAATTCATCGGTTGAAATTCTGTAATTATGTACGGTTGTAATCGGGCTTTTCGACTTTTTCTTGCAGACTTTGCATAAACTTCTGAACGAGCCGCCGACGCCTATTATCTGAGTTTCGGGCGGAACGTCTTTAAGCCACTCGATACGCTTTAACTGTTCGGTAAAGAACTCTTCTATCTTTTGCGCCTGCTCTTCAGGCTTAAGCCCGTCGGACGCGAAAAGTTCGGTCAGCGTTACCGAACCGAACGGCAACGTTTCGTAATTTAAAAGATTTCTCCTGTTATAATGAACTATCTTCGTGCTGCCGCCGCCTATCTCCAGAATAAGCCCGCGCGGCACGTCCATGGTGTTTATTACCCCTTTATAGACGTAAGCTGCCTCTTCTTCGGCGGATAACACGCGGAGTTTTACGCCGCAAGTCGTCGCCACTTCGTCTAAGAAACTGCGCTGGTTTTTGGCGCGCCTTACCGCCGCGGTCGCTACCGCTATTATCTTCTCTATCCCGTAAGCGTCGCAAAGCCTGCGGAACATTTTGATCGTCTTGAGCGTTTCCGCTATGCGCTGAGGCTTTAAAAACCCGTCGCGCTCCATATCCTTACCGAGCCTTAAACTTTCTTTCAGTTGGTCTACCACCATAAAATGCCCGTCGCCCAGAATCTCTACTATAACGAGCCTCGCCGAATTCGATCCGAGATCGATTATGCCTATCTTCTCCACTTCACACCTCTATATAAACGTTATTTATTTTTATCAACGCGCTATATGATAACATATAAATAAAGTTTTGAAAAGACTTTTTAATTACTTTTGTGCAAAGTTTCACTATATATTGTGCAAATTGCCGATAAAACACTACATTTTGTTGTTTTTATCCGAAATAAGCCCGTAAACCGCAAGGCAAATGAGAAACCCGCCGAACAGTTTTTTCAATAGATCTCCGTCTAATCCCGTAGAGATGAAACTCGTTGCCAAAGCCGACAGCGCGGCGGGGATTATTATATATAATATGTTCTTTGTTTCGACGCGCTTTTCTTTAAAATGCACCGCGAGCGAACACGCCGCCATCGGCAGAAAACATACGAGGTTGAGCGTCTGAGCCTCGTGCTGTCCCACTCCGAAAAAAACCGTAAGCATCGGAATAAGCGCCGTCCCGCCGCCCATGCCCATGCCGCCTATCACGCCGGAGAAAACTCCGACTAAAAAATACAGTATAAACATATCACAGTAGCAGCAGTCTTGCTCCCGCCGCAATCATCAGCAGAAAAAATATGATTTTTACCGCTTTTACCTTAAGTTTTCCCAATAGTTTCGCTCCGAACAGTCCGCCCACGACCGAGCCTATACCCACCGACGGCAACAAAGACAAATCCAGATTGCCTTTCGCGACGTATATTATCGCGCTTACGAGAGTTATGGGCAAGATAACAAGTATAGCCGTCGCATGGGCGATTTTCGTTTTCATTTTCATAAGCCCTATCATAAGCGGAACGGCTATCATGCCGCCTCCGCCGCCGAAAAAACCGTTCGCCGCGCCGCATAGCGCCCCGGCAATCACCGTCAACGCTTTGTTTTTTATATCGTCTTTCACAAAAAATCTCCCGTTAAACGCCATATAGCCTCACTTTTTATTGTTTACCTTTTTCCCGAAATAATTCCGCCGAAAAAGAAATTTCGGTTTTTTATTAAAATTTACAATTTAACCCATTAAACAGTTGAAAATTATTTGAAAATATTATATAATAATCAAGTATAAATAATATGGGTCGAAGTATGCTCGGGCTTTCCCGATAATAATATCCGACTCTATGCAACAGGTGATTTATGAACGAATCTAACAGCAAGAAAAATTTAAGATTTATCTTAACGCTTTTACTCGCGCTCGCGATGTCTTTCGTACTCGTGCTTTCCGCCGCTTGCGGCGAAACCGAAAGCGCAAGTGAAAGTGAATCCGAAAGCGAATCTTCTTCTTCGGAAGAAACGGCGACGGACAAGCAGATCGTCGCAAACGGCGATTTCGAGTTCTATACGACTTCGACGACCTCTTTCCCGTACTCTTCTTCCGTTAAATGGACGAGGTCAACGGATAAAGGCGCGGCAGGCGTTTCGGCAGCGACCTCGACGGCGACTTCGGGTATTATCGACGTATCCGAAAAGGCTTTCGGCGCATTGTCGGACACTCATAAACCTTATAAAACCGAGGGCGAGACAAAAGTCTATTACAACCCCGGCACTCCGATAGCAAGCGACGACGCGGCAACGGCGGCGAACGAGGGCGGAACGAAGATACTTATGATCCATAATAAGGTCTCCACCGAGGGCAAGGGTACGGCGCAATACTTTACCAACTCCGAAACCATAACGCTTGCTCCCGAAAAAACCGCGAAGATCTCGGTTTGGGTAAGGACGGACGACCTCACTTCGACTTACGACGGCGACGACAAAGAGTTCGGCGCTTATATCAAGATAATAAACACCGTAAGCACCGAAATAGAACCGCTGCTTATAAAGAGCATAAACACGGAAGGCAAATGGGTAAACTACGTTATATACCTTAAACCGTCCGCGTTTGCGGTAACCAAATATAAAGTCGTACTCGGTCTCGGCAGGGGCGACACGAAAAACGAAAAAGAACTTTGCGAAGGTTTCGCGTTCTTCGATAACGTAGAGTATTCTATCGTTGACAATTACGATACCGTAGACGCCGAGGAATTCAAACTTTACGACGGCGAAAATAAAAACGTTTTCGTGGAAAACGAAAAGTCGACCGCTTTCGTCCAAAGCGAGAAAGGCAAAGATTACGAGGCTTTGAATTATAAAGTAACCTATAAAATGTCGTTTGAAAAGGCTGAAACCGCGGCGGCAAAAGCCGGCAGCGGAGCGTTCAACGACGTGGATCCTCTTGCGAAGAACTACAAAGTTCAAGAATACGCGGGAGTCGGTTACAACGACGTGGAAAAGACGATAAACGGCGACGTTAAAGTTCCCGCAAATTCGATATATATGAATTTCGATGGAAAAATCGGCTCATCCTACACTTACACTTACCCCGTTATCATACCCCACGGCACTTATTGTAAAATGTCGGTAACCGCGAAAGTTTCCGCTAAAAACTATTCCACCAACGCCTCGATAGTTTTAGTCGACGGCGAAAAGGACAGAGAAAGCGGCAACTTCACGAGTTTCACGACAAGCGGCGACGAAGTAAGATATACTTTCTACCTTAAAAATACAACCGAAAGCGATATAAACGACAGCATAAAGTTCTCGTTCGGACCCACCGAACTTACAACTTCATCGAACAGACTTGATCTTCCCGTCGGCTACGCGATATTCTCCGACCTTAAAGTCGTCGAACTTACCAAAGAAGAGTACGAAACGGCGGACGTATCGACGGATACCCACGCTAAAAAGGTTTCCGTAAAAGGAGATTTAAACAACGACCCCGAAGAGGATGAGGAAGAAGAAAACGATCCTTACGCGGATATTAAAGAAGATTACACGTTTACAGTCGGAAACGGTGACTACGCACGTTTGGAAAACGCTCCGATAGCGCTGAAAGACGAATCGTCCACCAAGGATTACAGAGTCGAAGGCGACGGCAAAGTCGGAATTATCAACTCTAAATTCGCGGACAATTACGGCATTGCGGGACTTAAAGACGTTCTCGACGCATTGGCAGAAAAAGCCGACACAAAATACGTTCAACCGATTTTGGTAAATAACGAAACCGCGACGTCCACGGGAATTATCGGCAAGAAGATAACCGTACCGGCAAACACCGCGTATCAGTTCACGGTAAAAGTAAAAGCGGCGGGCGGCGCGAAAGCGAATATTTATCTTATAGACGCGTCCAACCCCACTATTGGCGAATTCGATAACAACAACACCGCTACCGTAACTTATAACGTACTTAATTATAAACCCGCGGGCAACACCGCAGACGCGATCGATCGCACGATAGCCGCCGAAATAGACGACTACGGCGTAGTAACTTTCTACGTCGTAACCGGCGACGAGGCAATGTCGTTCAGACTTGAACTCTATAACGGCACGAGAGACGGAAGCGAGAATTCGCAAGGCTACGTCTTATTCGACGACGTATACGCCGGCACGACGACTTATACAACTTACGAAATCCTCAAACAGCAATACAGCAAAAACTTCTTCACGACCGAACTCAAGTATAATCAAGGCAAGATTTATTCTTACTATAACGGCAACACCGATGACCCGGTCAAAGACGACGACGGCAACGCGGTATACACCGCCGCGGAAGATTATATCGCTTACGCAGAGGGTGAAAACGTCAAGTTTATGAGATACGACGTAGTAAGCAAGATAAACAGCGTTGAAAAAGAGACCGAGGAAGAAGAATCCGAAAGCGAATCCGAAGAAGAAGAAAGCGCAGAAAGCGAAAGCACTATCGGAAATCTCGTTTGGTTGCAGATAACCTCGATAGTAATAGCGGCGGCGCTCGTAATCGCACTCGTTGCGGTGATTTTAAGAAAAGTATTCGAGAAGAAAACCAAGAAAAAGGCTAAGACGAGAAGTTACTATATCGGCTATGACAAGAACTCGCATAAAGTTCCGACTAAGCACGATATAGAGGCACCCGAAGAAACCGACGAAGAATACAATTACGACAACTGACGTTAAAGGCTGCCGCATTGTGAAAAAACACGATGCGGCAGTCTTTTTAAATACTAGCCGAGTGTGAATAGGTTGAACCTGATTCGGAAAGTTTTACGGCGGTATATACTTTGTTAAAATCCTTGTCAATACGGGAAGTATTGTCTGCGGATTTTGCCTCGGATAGCCGAATGAAAATAAA
>CAMOXE010000031.1 GCA_946628865.1 uncultured Clostridia bacterium
AGGAGCAGCCGAAGAAGAAAAGAAAACGCTGACCGAAGAAAATTCAAAGAGGTATACGGCGTATCTTGCAGAACTTTTCGGCGAGATTGAAGAAGAAAACGGCGCGGAGGAAACAGAATCCGACGACGAGACGACAGATGAAAACGCGGAGGCAAACTTGAAAATTCTTGCCCTCTACACCGCGGTAAGCACGGCTAAATCCGCTTACAGCAACGCGAAAACGCCGGAAGAACGCAGCGTGTACAGAAAACAAATAGAAGAATCGAGAAAAGAACTTTTAACCGCGCTTGGCGAAATAACGCCGAAGTCCGAAAAGAAAGAAGTCGAAAGAAGTTTTTCTTTCTCGTTTATAGATTACGCGATAAACAGCGTTAAATTGATCCCGATCATATCGCTGGTGGAAGAATACAGAACTATCGACAGGTACTATAAAGAAATGGCTAAATACCCCAACTCTTCCGACTCCTACAAAAAACAGATAAACGATTCTTTAGCGAAAATAGAAAAAAATAAAGAAAGTTACGTTGGATGCTTGAACGACGTGACTTTCGGCTTGGCACGTTATTTCTATAACAAGGAAATGCCGGAAAAATACGTTTCTGCGGAAAAATGCGAGGCGGAAGATTTATATGAACTTTACGTCGGAGAACAGTTTTTTACAGGGGGAATCGTCTTAAAATTTACGTTCGTCGTATTCGCATTGCTTACCTCTCTGATAACCGCAATCATTGCCGCGATAAATCTCATAAAAAGACTTATAAAGACCCTGATTCTGTTAGGTAAACCGACCGCTTTATTCGCCTACGGCGTTTCGAGTTTCCCAAGTTCGTTGAGAATCTTTACGATCGGGAAAGTCACGTCCTGTCTGTTTTTATCGTTCGCGTTCGGACAGGCGTCCGTAAGCGGTCTGTATATCGCCCTTACGGTATTTGCGGTAGTCGTCGCCGCAATCAATTTCGTGGGCGGGCGTTTAAGCGGTTTTGAAAAAGAAGAACTGAAAGCCTTGAATATCGTGCAGGTGGTTTCGCTTAGTATAATTGCGTTTTCCGTAATTGCGCTTACGGTATTCGGAGGCAGCGGCGCAATGCGCGCGATTTTAAGCAACCTCGGTGCCTTTGCCCTGATAAGGAAATACGGCTACGCCGTTTCCGTCGCTCTTACGCTGTTCTCTGCCATCGGCATGGGTTTTGTCGCGATTATTACAGTCTCGACAATAACGTCCGCCGCTAAAGTCGTTACAGCCTCTTTCGCCGATTTCGGAAAAGGATTAAAGAAAGACGTTACACCGACTATTTACAACTCTATCGGGGCGTTCGGAAAAGGTTTTACGATCATGTCTTTGGTTTTGATCATACCCACGATGATATGTTGTCTTGCGATTCCGCAATTTGCCACGAGCGGGATAATAACCGCCGCAATGCTCGCGCTTATCCTCGTCGCTCAGATAACGGTAAAGATTTTGCTCGGCAAACTCGCGCCCTCGGTCGACTTTGAAAAGATGAAAAAACTCGTCGGCTCGGCGCAGTTCGAGGAATGATCGAATTGAAAATTTACCGATAAAAAACCGTGCGCTTAAAAAGCGGGTAAAACTTGCGTATTTGCAAGTTTTACCCGCTTTATATTTTATTTCCTCAACGCCCGTTTCGGCGGCGGCTTCAGACTGTCGCCGTTTCGGAAAGCGTAAAGCAAAGATATTTCCCGCCGTAGAGCATGGGCTGATATATCTTTACCGGCACTTGCCTCGTAGAATTGCTTTCGGTCGTGTTGACCGCGTAATAGACGTATCTGAATATCTTGCCGTAATTCCCAACGGTCTTAAACGCCACGCCGTAGGTGCTGAATTCGCGCTTGTCCGAAAGTTTTCCGCCCTCGCGGAAGTTCGCTATAGTTATCGGCGTAAGCGGCTGTTTACCGCTCTCGTCGCGCTCGTAAGTAGTCGCTATATCCTGCGCCCGTATCTGCCTGTATTCCCCCGAAAGTCCGTCTATAGTACCGAAATCGAAGTTGCAGCCGTCGGTGAGTTTCATCGCGCGGATAGCGAATATCATTTCGTCCTCGTCGAAAAACGTCGCGCTTTTATAGCCGTCCACGGCACGCTCGGTAAACGAGAAAAACTCTTCGCTGCCGCTTGCGGGTGTTATCTTTATCTCCGCCTTATCGCCGTAATTTACCGTCATCTCGTAGGCTATCTTTTTAAAATCCTCCGCCGAGGTCGGCTCTTCTTTGGACGGATAGACGTTATTTACCTTCCGATACGAACTTATCGGCGCAAGCCTTTCTTCAAGACCTTTGAAAACCGTTCGCGTATAAGTACTGTCGCCCTCGAGCGTATACTCTTTGTCGCCGTAAGTATACTTGCCCGTTATAAAAAGCGTGGTCTCGTAGACGTAATTCCCGTTATCTACGCTGAGTTTCGTCTTGTAATAAGACGCGCTGTCTATCACGAGCGCCAACTCGCCGTCAGACGCTTCGGACGAGGAAAACTCGGCTTTGCCGACCGTAGTCACCTTGTACGTCAGTTCTTCGGTTATCGCAGACACGCTCTTGTTCTGCGGATTGGAGTTCCAGTACGCGCCCGAAAAGGACAGGTCTTGTTTGTTGCACCCGCCGAGCGCAAATATCGCGGCGAGCATAATTATAAGCAAATATTTTCTTTTCATAGCGATATTATAACACTTTGCCGTTAAAAAGTAAAAAATTTAAAGAAAGTTTTTGAAAATTTCACTCAATTACCCAAAAAAAAGCGAATTTTCAATCGAGATATGTTATAATATCCGTAATGACGTATATATTTCCCACATATTTCGACTGCGTAGAGCAAGCCGCGGCGCTCGCCGCCGGGCTTTCGCGCGGACTCGACGAAAAAGTTTTGATATTCTGCGAAGACAAACTCACTTTGTCCTGCGAACTCGCCCTTGCCGAAAAGACGGGCGGGAGTTTTTCGGTCGAAGTCTCTTCGTTCGGCAGATATATCCGCAAACGCTCGAAGGACGCGGCGCTCACGAAAGAGGGCTGCGCGATGGCGATAAGGCGGATTTTATCGTCTTTGAAAGAAAAACTGTCCGCGTTTAAGACGTTATCCTCCTCGCCGTCGCTCCCGGCGCAACTCTCCGAACTCATCGCGCAACTGAAAAGCGCCAAAATTACGCCCGCAGACCTCTTTTCCTGCCTCGACGGCTGTCCGAAAAACGTCGCGGCAAAACTCGGAGATATTGCGCTCGTTTTCGACGGATACGAAAAATTTCTCGACGAAAACTCGCTTAAAGACAGCAATAACGCCCTCGCCGGACTTCCCGCGCTCTTTCGCGCGGACGAAACGCTTAAAAACTCCCACGTCATTTTTACGGGGTTTTCTTCTGTCACGAAACAGATCTGCGAGGCGGTGAAAGCGGCGTTTGAAACCGCTTTGACTTGCGATTTTATCTGCGTCGCGGGCGAAAACAAGGATTTATATACCTGCGAATTTTACGATTTTGCGCAAAGACTCGGCGGCGGCAAACCCGTATCGCCTCCGTCCTCGGCTACCGAAGAGGCGATTTCGTTGCTTGAAAGGCTTTGCGACCCGCTTGCACTATCCATTCCCGGCACGCCTACCGATAAAGTTTTCATCTACGAGGCGAACGCTATAGCCGAGGAGTGCGATTTCGTTGCCGCGACCATCCGCCGCGAAATAACTCAGGGGAATTTACGCTACAGGGATATAGCGATAGCCGTAGGCGACAGCGCGGAGTATTCGCTTAAACTTTCGGATAAACTCGCGGACTATCGTATTCCGCATTTCATCGACGAGAAAAAGACGCTTTCCGCGCACCCGCTCGCAAGGCTTATAGGCAGTCTGCTCCGCTTTTGCGAACGCGGCGGCGACGCGTTTGAACTCGAAAACGTAATATCCTCGTCGCTGTTTATTTCCGACAAATCCGCCGCGGACGGATTTTTACGCCTTATTAAAACCTCGTCTTGTACGCCGAGGGCGTTTTTGAAGGGCGAAATTGACTTCGGCGACGTGCTTTTCGAGGCAAAACGTGGGGCTATAAGTCGATTTTTCAACAATTTCACAAAAAAGGACGAGGCAAAAAACCACGCCGTCAGAGTGCGGGAATTTTTGGCGTATGCGGGCGTGAACGAAAACGCGGAGACGTTAAGTTTTAAACTCAAAGAGATAGGCGCCGAAAAAGAACGCGACTTTTTGTCCGCCGGAATAAAGGCGATGGACGAAACTCTAAGCGAAATAGAGACCGTCCTCGGCGACGAAACGGTTACTTCGGCGGAATTTTTAAAGATTTTGGAGGCGGGCGAAGAGGCTTACGAGATTTCGCTCTTGCCGCAACGCTACGATTGCGTATACGTTTCGGACGCCAAAAACTGCAGATTTAAAAAGTATAAAGTGCTGTTCGCGGTGGGGCTGGATTCGTCTTTCCCGTCGGTCAAATCCGACGTCGCGCTTATAACCGATTCGGATATAGACAAACTCGACGCGCTGGAAGTCAAGGTCGAACCGAAGATACGCGCGGTGAACAAGCGGGAAAAAGAGGCTTGCGCGCTCGCGCTCGCCTCGTTTGACGATAAACTTTATATGTCGTATTCGGTTTCGTCCAAAAACAGCGGCGTAAGCGAATTTATCGAACACGCCGTCGCGGCGTTTTCGGACGGAAACAAAAAACTCAAGGCGTTTACCCGCTTTAGCATAGAACGCGCCAAACGCCTTTCGGAGGACGAGAACTTAAAAGACGAGGCGGCGACGTTTTATTACTCCGCGCTCCGCCCCGCTATGCTCTCGCTCGCGAAAGACCTCGACGACTTTAAGACGGGCGCGACCGGGGATATAGACGCCGCGTCCGCGTTTTGCCGCGCTTTAAAATCTTTCGACGGCGGCAAAGCCCTAGACCTTGCGAACTCTTTGATAGAAAAGATAAACCGCGAAGTGGCGCTCGTTAAAAGCCTTCCGATCGAAAACGTCTTTAAAAACAAACTCGTTTCGGCGAGCATTCTCGAAACCTATTATTCCTGTCCGTATAAAAACTTTTTAAAATACGGTGTGGGACTTTCCGACGCGGTTACGGCAAACGCGCGACCCGCGGATAACGGAAACATCCTCCACGCCGTCGCGGAAAACTTCATAAAACGCCTCGACGAAGTCAAAACCGAAGAGGACGCAGAAAGGATTGCGGACGAGATATTCGACGAGATAATTTCGGACGAAAAATACTCGAGATTTATGCGCCGAGCCGACTATAAGTACTCCTATATGCTCGTTAAACGCGAATCCGAGAAGTTTTGCGCGCAACTTTACAAGCAGTTTTCCATGTCTTTATACAAACCCGTCGGCACGGAGATTTGGTTCGCCGATTGGGGGGATTTCAAGCCCCTGCCGTTAGGCGGAAAGCAGAGCGGTTACAGACTTTTCGGAAAAGCGGACAGGCTTGACAAGTTCGTTTCAAAAAGCGGCGAGACCTATTACAGAATAATCGACTACAAGACCGGAAAGGTCGCCGACAAGATAAAAGACGAGGCGCTTTATACCGGCGTCAATTTGCAACTCTATCTCTATCTGAACGCGTTCGTGAGAAACGGCGAGAAGATAGGCGGAGCGTATTACTACGAAGTCGGGGATAAGTTCGTCGCGGCTACGGACAAGTTTATTCCTTTGCGGGGGAAAACGCTTATCGGCGACGAAAATCTCGAGGCTACGGAAAAAGACTTTGCCGCCTCCGGCGAGGCGACGTATATAAAAGCGAAGATAAAATCCACCAAGAACGGCGAAAAATGCGTCGGTGAGGTAGCGGACGGGGAAACGCTTTCGGCGTACATGCTCTACGCGAAAAAACTTGCCGAAAACGGCGTGGACGACATCGCAAGCGGAGTTATACTCTCTACGCCGATGGACGGCGCGTGCCGTTACTGCGAATACGCGTCGATCTGCCTGCACGACCCGACCACGGACGACAGAACGCGAAAGCCGCCGAAAGTAACGCCTAAGACGATCGCGGACGCCGTCGGAGCGAATATTTCCGCCGAGGAGGTTGAAGAATGAGCGCGCTAAGTTACACCCCCGAACAAGAGGCGGCGATAAAACACAAATACGGAAATTTGCTCGTATCGGCGTCGGCGGGCAGCGGAAAAACTTTCGTAATGATTTCGAGAGTTATCGACCTCGTTTTATCTGGCGAGGCAAAAGTAAGCGAAATTCTCGCGCTTACGTTTACAAATCTCGCGGCGGACGAGATGAGGCAAAAACTTATAAAGGAACTCGTGAAAGCGATAGCGCGCGGCGAAAATACCGAAAAACTCAAAGAGGCGCTCGCGGACGTCGCCACGGCGGATTTTTCGACTTTCCACGGGTTTTTGGCAAAAATTCTACGGACTTATTTTTACGCGAGCGTCGTCGATCCGTTATTCTCCATTTCCGACGAAACCGACGCTCAAGAACTCAAAAACCGCGCTATAGAGCGATTATTCGAGAAAAAGTACGACGAGACGAACGAGGAATTTTTATACCTTGTAAGAATTTACAGAAAAAACAGAAGTGACGAGGAACTTAAAAAGTCGATATTGTCGCTTTGGGAATTTACCGTTTCCGAGGCGGATAAGGACGGGTTTTTGACGGATTGTTCGCTCGGCGCAAGCGAGGCGGCGTACTTAAAGGCGCGGAGAAATCTTATCGGACTTTACAAAGACAGGCTTAACGCGCTTTTAACCGACGCAAAAAGCCTTCTTGACGACTGCGAATTTTCGGGCGCGGAGAAACTTTGCGCGGACGCAAAAGCGGTCAACGACCGCATAAGCGCGGCGATAAACGCCGAAAACGAAGATAATTTTCGCATAGAACTTTCTATCCCGCTCGGCAGAAAACCGCCCGCGCCGAAAGACGACGAGACCTTGCAAAATCTGTCGGCAAGGCTTGGCGAAGTCCGCGACGCGTTCAAAAAAATCTGCGGCGACGCGAACAATCCCCTGTTTTCCGTCGGCGACGACAAGGCGATATTTTTATCCACTTCAAGGGCGCTACGCGCGCTCGTCGCGCTCGTTCGCGAGTTCGATAAAGACTACTCCGCTTTAAAACGCGCCGAAAACAAGGTCGATTTCTCGGACATAGAACACCTCGCGCTCGATCTTCTCGTTTCAAACGAAGAAATCCGCGCGGAAATAGCCGGGAAATACAAGTTCGCGTTTGCGGACGAGTATCAGGACGTAAACGGCGTTCAGGAAAAAATACTTTCGCTTATCACAAACGGAAATCTGTTCATGGTGGGCGACGTAAAACAGTCGATATACGCCTTCAGGGGCTGTAACCCGGATATTTTTGCGGAAAAATACGAACGCTATCTCAACTCCGACGGCGGAACGGCGCTTTCGCTTAACGAAAACTTCAGGAGCGCCAACGCCGTGCTTTCAGCCGTAAACAACGTTTTCAGTCGGATAATGACAAAGAATTTCGGCAAAGTCGACTACGCCGCCGAGCCTATGCGCGGATCTTCGCTCTACGGCGAATATAGGGGCGAGGCGACCCTTCATATAATCGAGGGCGAAAAGCGGGAAAAGGAAACGGCAAGCGGAATTTACAACGTCTTAAAAGCGTATAATTCGCGGGGAGAAAGCGAGGATTATTACGAGGGACTGCTGATAGCAAAACTCATATGCGACGAAGTCGGCAAGCCGATTTACGATATAAAAACCGGCGAAACCCGCCCCGCGGCTTACGGCGATATAGCGGTGCTGACGCGTTCGCTTAAAGGCGGCGCGACGAGGCTGGTTAAAGAACTTGCGAAGTTCGCTATACCCGTAACGACCGAGGCGGGCGTAAGCCTTAAAGAATTTCCCGAAATAAAACTTTTAATAGATATATTGAAACTCATATCCTACTACGCCGACGATGCGCCGCTCGCGGCGGCGCTTAAAAGCGAGATCGGGAAACTCGACGACGAGGACCTCGCGGAGATACGCAGACCCTACGTCGGCGGAAACAAGACCTTTGCGGAGTGCGTCGCACTCTACGAAAAAGACGGAAATTCGCCGCTGAAAGAGAAACTTACGGCTTTCAGAGAGTATTTTGAAAAAATCCGACTGCTTGCAGAGTTCAAAGGCGCGGACGAAATTTTAACGCAGATATTAAAAGACACGGGCTTGGACCTCGAGATCGCGGCGATGCCGCTTGGAGAAGTAAGACTACAGCGCGTGGAAAGTTTTATCGCGGAAAGCGTAGTCGGCGGCAAGGCTTTAAGCGTAAACGAGTTTCTAAAGCGAATCGAGACCGACTCGAAAGACATGAACTTTGCGCCGAAAGGCGGTGCGGACACCGTAAAAGTAATGACGATACACGCCTCGAAAGGTCTCGAATATCCGATAGTGATAATCGCGGGAATATCCCGCGCGTTTTCGCGGCAGGACCGCGTGGGCGAGATCTTGTCCGACCGCAGTTTCGGGCTGGCGTTAAAGGCTTACGACGAGGAGAAAAAGACTTGCTATGAAACCGTCGCGCGCGATTTTTTGAAAGAAAAAAACAAGACCGACGGCATAAAAGAAGAGGCAAGGGTGTTTTACGTCGCGATGACGCGCGCTAAATGCAAACTCCACCTCGTATGCGACGGCAAGATAAAGGACGAGCCGAGCGTATACGATTTCGTTTCGGCAAACAGTTACGCGGACTTTTTATGCACTCGGGATATGAAAACCGTCCGCCACGACAGAGCGGCGCTTTGCGCGACGGAAAAGCAAGAGGCGTCGAAGGTATTCGTCGGCGAGGGCAGACAGCCGCTTGCGGACAAGATTTTAGCCGCGATTTCTTTTAACTATCCTTTCGCGGGCGACACCGCTTTAAAGATAAAAAGCGCGGTAACGAAGATTGCCGAGGACAGCGCGGGCGCTCCCGCGCCCGCGCTGGCGGACGAAGAACCCGCCTACTCAAAATTCGGCTCGAGCGCGGAAAAAGGCACGACGTATCATAAGTTTATGCAGTACTGCGATTTCGACCGCGACGCAAAATCCGAGTTGGCGCGGCTCGTAAAGGAAAACGTACTTAGCGCGGAAGAGGAAAAACTGTTGAATGCAAGCGCGCTCGAAACCGTGCTTTCACTCGACGTTATAAAGCGGTTAAACGGCTACACACTCTATCGCGAACAGCCGTTTATGGCGTTTTTCGCCCCGAACGAGATAGGCGAAAACGGCGAAAACGGTAAAACTCTCGTTCAAGGCGTTATCGATCTCTTGGCGGTTAAAGGCGACGAGGCGATAATTATCGACTACAAGGCGTCAAGGCGCAGCGCAGCGCAACTCGTCAACGATTACGCCGTTCAACTCGACCTCTACGCAAAAGCGGTCGAAAGAACGCTCGGGCTAAAGGTAAAAGACAAAATAATCATAAATCTCTTAAGCGGCGAAACCGCAACCGCCGACAATCCGTTTTAAAATACTTGACAAAAATACAGGAGTTTAATATACTTTTCTTATGATAAACGAAAAAATTCTTAAATGGGGAACTTCCCGCTCGGTAATAAGAGAACTGTTCGAGTACGGCAACGCCTTAAAACGCGAAAAGGGCGAGGACGCCGTATGCGATTTCACGCTCGGCAATCCGTCCGTGCCGTCGCCGAAAGAGGTAAACGCGGCGATAAAAGAGATAATCGACAGACCAAACGCTCACGCATACACGTCGGCTACGGGTGCTTTGAACGTCCGCGAAAAAATAGTAAAAGCCCTCAATAAGCGCTTTAACGCGGATTATTCACCCGACGGAATTATAATGACCACGGGCGCGGCGGCGTCGCTTGCAATAGTTTTTAAAGCGCTCGTATCTTCCGCTGACGAAAATATAATCGCCCTTAAACCGTACTTTCCCGAATACAAGGTATTTATCGAGAGCGCGGGCGGGGTTTGCCGCGAGGCGGACTTTGACGAGGACCTTTCTTTCAGCCTCGAAGACATAGAACGGAAAATCGATAAAGACACTTTGGCGATAGTGGTAAACAGTCCGAACAACCCGACGGGCGCTATTTATTCGGAAGAGAAATTGCGTTCTTTGGCGGCGCTGCTTGAAAAAAAGCAAGCGGAATACGCACACCCGATATATATCATATCCGACGAGCCGTACAGAGAGATAGTTTTTGACGGCGCGGCATTGCCGTTTATTCCGAAAATCTACAAAAACACGATAACCTGCTATTCGTACTCGAAGAGTTTATCCGTTCCGGGCGAAAGAATAGGATACATTATAATGCGCCCGACGGTAGACCTCTACGAAACGCTTTGCTACGCGTTTTTAGGCGCGGCGAGGGCGAACGGTTACGTCTGCGCTCCGAGTTTATTTCAATACGTCATTGCGGAGATCGGCGAGGTATTCAGCGATACCGAAGTATACAAAACCAACCGCGATATATTCTATGAAGAACTGAAAAAGATGGGCTATAGTTGCGTAAAACCGCAAGGCGCGTTTTATTTGTTTATAAAATCGCCTTTAGGAACGAGCATAGAATTTTCCGAGCGCGCGAAGAAATACGGACTATTGATAGTACCTGCGGACAGTTTCGGCGCACCGGGGTATTTGCGGATAGCGACGTGCGTCAAGACGGAGACGGTAAAGCGTTCGCTGCCGATTTTCAAAAAATTAATAGAAGAGAAATAAAAGCACTTTTGAAAAACAGCGAAGAGCATTTGCAATCTGTAAATGCTCTTCGCTGTTTTAAGTTAAAATAAAAACATCCAAAACAACAAGACTCTCAAACGTAAACTGCTGTTTATAGTCTACCGTGCAGGTTTAAGAGATATTCAAAATAACAAGACTTTCAAACCCTTCTTGCGCTACGGTCAGTTCTATACCGGTTTAAGAGATATTCAAAATAACAAGACTCTCAAACGGTTGTTATGGTGTAGTTGAGTGCCCTGTTGTTTAAGAGATATTCAAAATAACAAGACTCTCAAACCTCTTATTGGCGCTTTTGTAATGGATCTTTGTTTAAGAGATATTCAAAATAACAAGACTCTCAAACAA
>CAMOXE010000032.1 GCA_946628865.1 uncultured Clostridia bacterium
TAAATCAGCGATAAAAGCGGCTGAAATCGAAGGCGGAACCGTCGTAATAGACGCGTACAGCGGAGCGGGACTTCTGACCGCGCTTTTTGCCGAGGACGCAAGAAAGGCTATCGGCATCGAAATAGTTAAAGAGGCGGTCGAATCTGCGAACAGACTAAAGGAAGTAAACCATATCGACAACATGGAAAATATCTGTGCGCCATGCGAGAAAGCCTTACCGGATGTTTTAGCGAGAGAGCGTAGCGGCGGCGCGAGGTGCGTTTTGGTGTTGGATCCGCCGCGTCAAGGCGTTGACGGAAAAGTGATCGAGGCGATACTTTCTTCTTTGCCTGACAGAATAGTGTACATATCGTGTTCCCCACAGAGTTTATCTCGAGATTTAGGTCTTTTAACGGGAACGCTTTGCTATGACGGAAGGAATATCGTTAAGGCGAAAAACGGCGAGAAATCGGCTTATAGGCTGACTTCTATTCAACCTTTCGACCTTTTCCCGCAGACGAAACACGTCGAAACCGTGGTTTTGCTGACGCGCGGTGCCTAATCGCGGCTGTAGAAATAGGCGGCGAATTTGAAACTTTAACGGAAAAATTCCAGGTAAAACGGAAATGAAGAAAAGATTATTACCTATTTTATTTGCAATGCTCGCGGCGGCTTTTTACGCGATAAATATTCCGTTTTCAAAATTATTGTTGCGAGAAATACCGCCGACGTTGATGGCGGGGTTTTTATACCTCGGCGCCGGAATAGGCGTCGGAATAATGTTTTTGCTTACCGCAAAGAAAACGCCTAAAGACGAGTTGCTCGGCAGAAGTGATCTCCCTTACGTTATCGGTATGATACTTCTCGATATAATCGCTCCGATACTGCTTATGTTCGGCATACGCGGTACGACTTCGGCAAACGCGTCTTTGCTAAACAATTTTGAAATCGTAGCCACTTCTTTAATCGCCTTGTTCATATTCAAAGAGACGATAAGCAAAAAACTTTGGGTTGCGATATCGATGATTACGGTATCCGGCGCGCTGCTCACGTTTGACGTTTCGAGTTTGCAATTCAGTTGGCAAAGTCTGTTTATAATAGGCGCTGCGCTCTGTTGGGGGTTCGAGAATAATTTTACTAAAAAGATCTCCGCGAAAAGTTCGTATGAGATTGTAACCGTCGATGGGCTTTGCTGCGGCATAGGGAGTATAATCGTGGGCGTTATAATCGGCGAAAGAGTTTCCGCGTCAGTTTATTTGCCTCTTTCTTTGGCGTTGGGATTCGTCGCTTACGGATTATCGGTCTTATTTTACGTCAAGGCTCAAAACGTGCTGGGCGCGGCTAAGACGAGCGCGTTTTACGCGATCAACCCGTTTATCGGCGTCATATTATCGTTTATCGTTTTCAGAGAAATACCGGGCTGGAATTTTTACGTCGCATTGGCGATAATGATTATCGCTACCGCGTTTGTAATCGTCGATACTTTGGAAAGTCGACACACACATATGCACATACACACGATAACGCACACTCGCGGCGGATCAACGCATACGCATAAAATCGAGCATTCTCATCCTCACGGGCATTTCGGCGACGAGAATACCCATAGGCATAAGCATTTTAAATTCCGATTTTAGCGCTTACAAATAAACCGATGAAAAACAGGAGATAAAATGAACGGGTACAGAACTTTTGCGGCAATCATATACGTTACCGAAATCGAAAGACAGGCGGTAATGCGAATGTTTGACTGGACGGATTTGATAGTCGAGGGCGACAGTCAGAAATATATGCAAGCGCACGTTGAAAAAAACGGGAAGAAACTCCGCGTAATAAGTGCGCAGCAGGACGAAATGGGTATGACGGCGAGCGCAACGCTTACCACGAAAATGATACATCACTTCGCGCCCGAATACGTCATTATGCCGGGTATCGCCGCGGGAACGGGCAATATCAATTCGCAGGAAAAACAGCAGTACGGCGACGTGCTTTTGGCGGATTCGGTATGGAATTTTTCAAACGGGAAATACGTTTCTCCGCATCAAGCGGAAATAGTTTTCGGCGATATAGGCTTTAATCCTCGTCCCACGACGGTTAATATACGCAGAGAACATATAAACAAAATACTCGAATTTGCAAAGAGTCCCGAGAACGAGTATTACGTTCACTTCGGACCGTTAGCGAGCGGAACGGCGGTAGTCGCGAATAAATCGCTTATACAAAAACAGGTAATGAGCGGTTTTAAAGATACCGAGGGCATAGAGATGGAGGGTTACGGGGTAGCGTATGCCGTGGAACACGCCGTCGAGCCTAAACCGCATGCGATAATCGCGAAGAGCGTTTGCGATTTTGCGGACGAAAGAAAAGACGACAGATACCAAAAATTCGCCGCGTATACGAGTTGCGGTTTTGTGAAAGCGCTTTTAGAAAACGTACTCGAATACACGGGCGAGTGATCGTATTGATTTTGTTAAAATTATATGGAATATATCAAGATAACCGAAGAAAATATAGGCAGTGAGCATATTTGCTGCGCAATATCGAACGATAAAGATGTTCAGGTAGCGTCGAAAAAGGCGTGGATTAAAGACAGACTGAAAGACGGGTTGACCTTTTTAAAGAGTGTCGAGCGCGGCAAGTGTTTTATCGAGTATCTTCCCGCCGAAAACGCGTGGATACCTATAAATGCAGACGGATATATTTATATAGACTGTCTTTGGGTTTCCGGCTCGTTTAAGGGTCACGGATATTCTAACGATTTGTTAAACGCCTGTATAGCGGACGCGAAAAAGGGCGGCAGGAGGGGACTGTGCATTTTATCGTCGGCAAAGAAAAGACCTTTTCTTGCGGACGCCAAGTATCTCGCATATAAAGGCTTTAAGGTCGCCGACGAGGCGGATAACGGCGTGCAACTTTTGTATTTACCGATAGTTGCCGAGGCAAAAGCACCGAAATTTAAAGATTGTGCTAAACACCCGAGGGTATCGGAGAGCGGTTTCGTGCTTTATTATACTTATCAATGTCCTTTCAACGCTAAGTATGTGCCGATTTTGGAACGGACGGCAAAAGAGCATGGAATAGAGTTTAAATCGATACTAATAAGCGAGAAAGCCGCGGCGCAGAGTGCGCCCACGCCGATTACGACTTACGCTCTGTTCTATAACGGCGAGTATATAACCAACGAGCAGATGAACGATACGAAGTTTTTGAAATTGGTAGGAGAAATGAAACGGTGAATAAAGAGGGTTACGCGTGGAAAGCAACGTTAAAAGATGGCAAGAGAGAAGAGTATATCCGTCGCCACGACGAGGTTTGGGACGAAATGAAAGAACTTTTAAAGTCGGCGGGGATAGAGAACTACTCTATATGGCTTTGCGACAACGAGATTTTCGGGTACTACGAGTGTGTGA
>CAMOXE010000033.1 GCA_946628865.1 uncultured Clostridia bacterium
CTTAAATTCCCGCAGTCTATCGGCTTGAACGTCGGCGGCATTGCGCAAGACGAGGCTATCGCAACCGATAAATCTCCGCCCGTAAAGACGACTTCTTTGCCCGTTTTCAAATCCGCGGACACCGCGGCGAACGGGCGATTGAGATCCGAAAACTCCGCGCCGCCTATCGTCGAGCGGATTATTCCTATAAGCCCGCCGTCCAACACCGCCAGCAGCGCGTAAGCCTTGTTTTGCCACGTCTCGGATATTATCGAAAGCATATCGCTCTCGTTCAAGCCCTTTGCGGCAAGCGCGCCGACGAGCGAGCCGATACTCGTACCCGCAAAGACGTCGAAAGTTATCCCCTCTTCGCGCATCGCCGCCATAGCGCCGAGATGCGCCGCGCCTTTCGCTCCGCCGCTGCCGAGCGCAAGCCCGATAATCGGTTTCTTTTTGAAAGGTCTCGGTATCATAGTCTTTCCAAAAGCGAAAACACGAGTTTTATATACGCGTTTGCCGCTCTGTCCACCATTTCTTTAAACTCTTCCGCCCCGCCTTTGCCGTCCGAAACGGCTTTTAATATAACGCACGGCACGGCGGCGTGTTTAGCCGTGATAAGAACGCCTGCGCTTTCCATCTCGCATATCTCCGCGCCGTATTTCTCGGCGAGGTCCGACTTTATATTCTCGTCCGCAACGAATTTATCCCCCGACGCGCATATCGCCTCGCCGATAGATGTATCTATCGCTTTTACCGCTTTCCGCAAGTCTTTGTCCGTCTCGATAATCGCCGACGGCTCGTCCGGATATTGTCCCTCGCTTAACGGGTCTATCGGCGAAAGGTCGAAGTCGTAATGCACTACGCCTTTTACGAGTACGGTTTCCGCAATCGCCTTGTCCTTAAGCGCGCCGCAAACTCCGAAGTTTATAATGACGTCCGCCTTATATACGCCTATCAAAAGTTGCGTCGCCGCCGCCGCGTGCAATTCACCTACTCCGGATTTTACGCATACAATGTTTTTATCGGCTACCGTGAACTTTGTCACCTCGAATCCGTATTTCATTACGGTCTTGGTCTTTATTCCGCTGCGCTCTATCAGCGGCATAATCTCTTTCTGCATGGCGACGACCATGCCGACGGTTTTTATCTTTCTATGAGTCATAAAATTCTTATCCTCGGCGAAAATCCGCCTATAAGTTATTTAAACGCGCTTAAACGCGTAGGTATCTCGTTCGATTGCCGTTTTGCGGTGAGTAACTACCGTAAATACGGCGGGCTTTTGCTCACCGGCGGCGGAGACGTTCTGCCCGCATTTTACGGAGGCGGCGTCGACGCCGAAAATATAAATTTTATCCGCGACGAGGCGGAACTGAACGCGCTTTCGTATTTCACGGCGCACAATCTTCCCGTACTCGCTATCTGCCGCGGAGCGCAAATCGTCAACGTGTTTTTCGGCGGAACGCTCAAATGCGTCGAAAACCACCGCAAAGCAGATGGCGAACACGCCTTCCATAGCGTTATTTGCCGTAACTCTTCGCCGTTTTTCATATCTTCAGTCAATTCCCTGCACAGACAGGCGATAGACGTTCTCGGAAAAAACGCCGAAGTGGAAATCGTCGCCGAAGATAACGTCGTAGAGGCGGTAAGGTTCGGAGAAAATACTCTGTGCCTGCAATTCCACCCGGAAAAAATGAACGACGCCGCTATAGACGTCTTTTACGGCGAGTTTTCGGAAAAAATCAGAAAAGTTTCTCTATCGCCGAAAGTTCTTCGCCGCGCTTTGCGCTTTCTATCGCGGCTTTTACCTTTTGCGTCGCGTCGGCACCGGAATACTCTTTAAACTTTTCGCGCACCGCTCTTTCTCTTTCGCTTAGCATTATCTCGCCTCTTCTCGTATAACTCGACGAAAGGTCCAGCGCATTGCCGTCTAACGCCGCCATACAGTTCGCAAACGGCTCGAAACGGTTGAACAATTCGGTTGAAAACGTCAACGCGATAATGCTCAGACTCTTACAGTTTTCGGTGTTTTTGGCAGCCGAAAAAAGAATTTTCACAGTCCTTTCGAAATCTTCCCCGAGCGCACTTTGCATAGATTCGAGCGTGACGAGTATCAAAAGTGCGTCCTCGCCGTTTTCAACAATGTTTTTTGCTCTGTCAAGCGCCTTGAAAACAGTTTTTTTATGGACTTCGGAGTCGTCGACGAACACCGTGCCTATCGCTTCGTCGCAGACGCTTTCGAGAAAATCTCCGTCCTCCGGACGACTGTTTAAATAGCACGCAACCGTCTTTACTCCCTCTTTTTTAAATGCGGTAACAACGTTTTCCGCCAAAGAGATCTCGTCGTCGCCGGCGCGGAGTTTAAACACCGCGCGTTGACCTTTGCCGACGGGGCAAAACAAATCTATCGCTTTGCCTATCGCGCCCATTGCGGAAAAGGAGACTCTTACGCTCGGGTATATCGCGCGGGCTTTGTCGAAATTTGCGCGTGCGGCAGCGTCCTCCGGCGCCGAACCGTTTATCTCGTCGATGGAAAACAAAACCACCGCGCCGCCTATCGCGCGCTCGCACTTCCCGACGATAAAATCTCCGTCCTTTAAAAAGTAACGGTCGATAAAAGCGCGCGAAACGTAAACGGGTACGGCAGCGCCTCCGACTATGCCCATTCCGTCCGACGTGCGCTCGAAAAAGCCGCGAATGGCGTTCGGAGTCCCTTTAAAAGTCTCCGTTTCCGCGTCGCGGTCCCTGAATTTAAGGTCCACCATGCCGAAAGCGCCGTAACTTACGCCCGACGAACTCAAGGGCTTGCGCCCCGAATTTTTGCGCTGAGGAACGATGGTCTTATTCTGTATATCGAGAATATAGCCGATAAGTTCGCTTTTATTCATAAGTTTCGGCGCTCCGCCAAGTTCCCTGGCATAATTGCGCAAAAAACTTATACCGCATTTATTCAGTTGCTCTTCGGTATATTTTACTTCGTACATTTTTACCCCTTTCGGCGTACCGTTTTATAATATTTCATCCGCCGTAATCCGTTAAACGCTTACGGAAACCTTCTTTCGGTTGCGGTTTAAAAACTCAGTATTTAATAAATACTCGGGCGCGCGCGGTCGCTTGCGCCGGCTCGCGCACAATCTTACATTCTTATTTTATAACAAAAAACGGATTTTGTAAATTATTTTGAGCCTTTTACGGCGTCAAAAATAAACTCCGCGTAAATTTTTGCTATATTTTTACCCGTTACCGCGGAAATCCCTTTAAAAAAAGCGTTTGAATTGACTTCGCACACCGCTGCGTTGCCGTTTTCGGTCAGAATATCCACTCCGCAGTAATCCGCGCCGACAGCCGCCGCGGATTTTTCCGCCGCCTCGCGCTCTTTAGGCGTAAGTTCGCGGTTATACCCCTTGCCGCCGAGTTCGATATTCGAGCGGAAATCTTTATCGTTTACGCGTTCCATCGCCGCGACCGCCTTTCCGCCTATAACGATTACTCTCACGTCCTTTCCCTTTTCGCCGAAAAATTTTTGATAGATATGCGGAGCGCTGCCGATTTCGGCAAGCGCGCGCTTTAAATCTTCGCGGGTTTCGGCAAGATAAACGCCGCTGCCGAGCGAACCGACGGTGCGCTTTATAACCATCGGATAACCGAGCGCCCTTTCCGCCTCGACGCGGTACTTCTCGCCGTCTTGTCCGCAATAAAGTCTCGGCGCGAACAAAGTATCGGGGAAAGGCACTCCGCTTTTTTCAAGCGCAGTATACGTTAGCGCTTTATCGTCGCAAACCTCTATCGTAAAAGCGCTGTTAAACAACTTATAGCCCAACTTTTCCAACAATTTTGCGGCGACGACGTCTTTGCTTAAGTATACGATAAAGTCGCTTTTTTCAAGTGAACAAACCGCTTTGCCGTCAAAAAAAGCGAGCGTAAAGCCGTCTTGCGGCACAGCCTCGACGTCTACGCCGAGATTTTTAAATTCCGCTTTCAGGGAAGTTATCTGATTTGAAACGCCTTCTCCGACAAAACTCGGATTATATATTATTAAACCTTTCATTTTCCTTTTTCGCTATTGCCTCGGCGACCTTTATACCGTCTATCGCC
>CAMOXE010000034.1 GCA_946628865.1 uncultured Clostridia bacterium
TCGGCAAGTTCCACCGCGCTGCGCTCTAAATTGCCCGAAAACTTATTCAGCATCGCCTCGAATCTCTCCGTAAGCGAAAATGCGTCCGCAACCGAGCCGGCAAAGCCTATTACCACTTTTTCGTTATATATCCGCCTTACCTTGACGGCGTTGTTTTTAAATACCACCGATTCGCCGAGCGTTACTTGCCCGTCGCCCGCAATCGCGGTCTTTCCGTTCTTTTTTACCGCGCATATCGTCGTTCCCTTAAGTTCCATTAAAGTTCCTCCTTGATTTTTTTCGTTATTTCTATCGCTCTTTCACCGATCAAGCGTTTCTTTTCGGCTTTTTTCCGTCTGTCGTAGTCTATGGGCGCTATCACGCCGTAGTTAGCGTTCATCGGCTGAAAATCGCAGTTCGGCGTGGAAACGTACTTGGCAAGCGCGCCTATCACCGTTCTCGTATCTGCGCTAAACGGCTTTAACCCACGCAATTTTCTGTCCAAGTTTACAGCCGACCAAAGTCCGCTCGCCGCGCTCTCGACGTAGCCCTCCACTCCGGTTATCTGTCCCGCAAAATACACGCGTTCATGCTCTTTCATCGAAAAATCGTCGTTTAATACTTTCGGCGCGTTTATGTAGGTGTTTTTGTGCATTACCCCGTAACGCAGAAACTCCGCGTTCTTAAGCGCGGGAAACATGCCGAATACCCGCTTTTGTTCGGGGAAAGTCAGGTTTGTCTGAAACCCGACTATATTATACATCTCGCCCGCCGCGTCCTCTTTTCTCAGTTGCATGCACGCATACGGCCAACGCCCCGTCTTGGGATCGGTAAGCCCCGCGGGCTTTAAAGGTCCGAACCGCAAAGTGTCCTCTCCGCGCGCCGCCATTACCTCTACCGGCATACACCCCTCGAATATCTTTTCGTCCTCGAAGTCGTGCAGTTGCACGCGTTCGGCGCGTAACAATTCGGCGATAAACGACTTATAGCCCTCTTTATCTATCGGACAGTTGATATAATCGCCCTTGCCCGTCTCGCCGCCGTAACGGTCGGAGATAAACGCGCTGTCCATATCTATGCTCTCGCCCGATACTATCGGCGCCGCCGCGTCGAAAAAGTAAAATCCGTCGCCGGTTATCCGCTTTATAAATCCGCTTAAGCCCTCCGTCGTCAAAGGTCCGGTCGCGATTACGACGTTTTCGTTTAAATCCACTTCGGAAACGTCTTTGCAGATAAACTCGATATTCCCCGTTTCTTTAAGCCTTGCGGTTATCATCGCGGCAAAATCATCGCGGTTGACCGCCAAAGCGTTTCCCGCGGGGACTTTGGTCTTGTCCGCACAGTCTATTATCATCGAACCCAAAATGCGCATTTCTTCTTTGAGCAGTCCGCAGGCGTTGCCGAAAACGTCGTCGCTTTTAAGGGAGTTGGAGCATACGAGTTCGCCGTAGTCCGCGCTTTTATGCGCAGGCGTAAATTTTTTGGGTTTTATGTCGAAAAGTCGGACTTTATACCCGCGTTTTGCGAGATAATACGCCGCCTCGCTACCCGCCAAGCCGCCGCCTATTACGTTTATCGTTTCACTCATCTTTATCCGCTTTCTTTACTTTTTCGGAATAGTTACAGCCCTTTTCGGCGCATTTTTTCGTCTTGCCGTCTTTGGAAAGAACTATAAATCCGCCGCACTGGGGACAGGTTTCGCCCGTAGGCATATCCCAACTCATAAACGTGCAATCGGGGTACCCCGAACAGCCGTAATAAGTCCTACCGCTCTTTGCGATAAGTTTTTGCGCCGGCTTGCCGCAACGCGGACAGACCCCCGCTTTCTCGGCAAGGCTCTTCGTCGCCTTACACGCCTTGCACTGCATATATTTGCCGAACTTGCCTTTCTTTATAACCATATCACCGCCGCATTTTTCGCATTTTACGTCGGTCGCCTCTTCGTCGAGCGGCTTTATATTCATACAGTCGGGGTAGTTCGGACAGGTCAGAAACTTGCCGTATCTGCCCGTTTTATACACCATCATCGCGCCGCATTTTTCGCATTTTACGTCGGAAACTTCTTCGCTTTCGCCCTTTATGCTCGAACACTCCGGATAGCGCGAACACGCGAGGAATTTCCCGTAGCGCCCGTTCTTCCGTATCATCGGCGCGCCGCACTTTTCGCATTTTATATCCGTGAGTTCGTCGCCGTCGGTAGAGGCAAAAGTAAGTTGGTCGTGGAAATGCGGATAGAAATCAGCGATTATTTTATGCCAATCCTTTCCGCCGTTCTCTATATCGTCGAGCCTATCCTCCATATTCGCGGTAAACGACACGTCCATTATGTCGGGAAAGTACTTCGTCAGCATATCCGTCATCTCGAACGCTATTTCGGTGGGAACGATGTTCTTCCCCTCTTTTACGGTATATTTACGCTTAGTAAGCACGGAAATAATGGTCGCGTAAGTAGAGGGTCTGCCTATGCCTTTTTCTTCCATAATCCTTACCAAACTCGCGTCCGTAAACCTTACCGGAGGTTTCGTGAATTTCTGCTCCCCGTTCACGTCTAAAAGTTGCAACTTTTCGCCTTCGGTCAGATCGGGAATAACTTTTACGGTCTCGGTATCTTCGTCGGCGTCGTTCACGCGATAGTCCTCGTAAACCGCGGTAAAGCCTTTAAACAGCGTAGTCCTGCCGCTTGCCTTCAAGACGTAGTCGCCGCTTCGTATGGTTATCTGCTCTAAGTTGTACTTCGCCTCAGCCATTTGCGACGCCAAAAAGCGCTCGTAAATGAGTTTATAGAGGTTGTAATGATTTCTGTCGAGCAAAGTCTTGGCGATTGCGGGCGTTAAGTTTATGTCTATCGGGCGAATAGCCTCGTGAGCGTCTTGCGCGTTCTTTTTGGATTTATATACGTTCGGTTTTTCGGGAACGAACTCCTCGCCGTATTTCTCCTTTATAAACTCGCGCGCTTCTTGCTGCGCCGCCGCCGAAACCCTTACCGAGTCCGTTCTGATATACGTTACGAGCGCCAAATGCCCGTTCGCCGTCTCCACGCCCTCGTAAAGATGCTGAGCGACCTGCATACACATGGGCGAGGACATATTAAGTTTCGCAGACGCGTCTTGTTGCATCGTGGAAGTCGTAAACGGCGGCAACGCGTAACTCTTCGTTACGCTCTTTTTGACCTCGGATACGGTCGCGCCCGCGGCTTTTATCGCCGCTTTTACGGTTTCCGCCTCAGCCTCGCCGCAAGGCTTGAATTTCTTTTTGTCCTTACCGACGAGCAGAGCCGTAAACTCCTTGCCGTCCTTGCCTTTGAGCGCCGCGCGTAAATTCCAATACTCTACGGGAATAAACGCCTTTATCTCGCGTTCTCTGTCCACTATTATCTTGAGCGCGACGGACTGTACTCTTCCGGCGGAAAGCCCGTTCTTTATGCGCTTGCAAAGCAAAGGACTGAGTTTATAGCCGACGAGTCTGTCCAATACTCTTCTCGCTTGCTGAGAATCCACGAGGTTATAGTTTATCCCCCTCGGGTTTTTGAGCGCCTCTTTGACCGCCCTTTCGCTTATCTCGTTGAACTCTATCCTCTTTGCGTTTTCGCCTAAGCCCAAGGCCTCGGCAAGATGCCAACTTATCGCCTCTCCCTCTCTGTCGGGATCTGTTGCGAGATAGACTTTATCCGCCTTAGCGACTTTCTCTTTAA
>CAMOXE010000035.1 GCA_946628865.1 uncultured Clostridia bacterium
CGCCGTTTTATTAACTATCTCGCCGAACGGAACGACAAGTTCGCGACAAAAATTATCGTATGCGGTCTGGTTGCCTTCCGCGCTGTAAAAATACTTGTTGCAAAGCGCGAACAGGTCCTCTTTTTTATCGTCTATCTCCATCAACAGAAAAAACGCAAGCGCCATAAAATCGTCGTCCTTTTCCGGCGGAACAAATTCGCCTTTACCGCTTATGTACTTAAAACTCGCACTTTTTACCGCCGCGTAATTGAATCCGGCGGTTATATGCGCGAATATCGCGTAGAGCATTTCGTCGGACGCAATCGCCTTTAACACTTCGCCGACCTTCGCGACGGCAAGCAGAAATATCGAGCCGCACAATTCGTCTAACCGTCTGTTAAACTCCCTCAGCGAGCCGCTTACGTTCATTTTTTCTACCTCAATTTACCTTTAATCACTACAATTATACCATATTGTGCAAAGACTGACAATATATTTGCGCTCAAATCATTGCTTTTTTTTTAATTTCATTGTATAATGGTTACGGATATATATCCGATAAACTTTATTATAAAAGGAGAACTGTTATGAAATCCGTTCAAATTTCTTTACAAATGGCAAGTCAGGTTAAAACTTTTGTTTCTATCGTGCAGAAATACACATACGAAATAGACCTCAGAAGCGACAGATACGTCGTCGACGCTAAATCGATTCTCGGAATTTTCAGTCTGGATTTGTCACGCCCGATAAACGTCGAGATACACTCGGATAACTGCGACGACCTTATCGAAGAACTTAAACAATTCCAAAAGTAAGGTCTCGGTTTCTACTACGGAGGGCATATGCTGGTCAAAGGCGACGTTTCTATTAACAAATTAATATTATTGTTCGTCTTTGACAAGATGGAAGTGCCTATTTCCGAAAACACGATCTTGGACATCTGTTGTTCGTCGAACTCCTGGATAAATTATATGGACTGTAAGCCCGTTGTTTTTGCCCTGCTCGACAACTCGTTTATTTACAAGATCAAAACTTCCGAAGGCTATTTATACAGTATCACCACCGAGGGCAGGATCTGTCTTGCGGATTTTTACGTTCAGATCCCGTCGTCTTTGCGCGAAGAAATATCGCTGTTCGTAAAAAACAACGGCGCTAAGTACCGCAAAAAGCAAGAACGCATTGCCGATTACTTTATGAATAAAGACGGAACTTACACGGTGTTTTTGAAGATCATCGAACTGTCTAAACCGCTTTTGGAACTTAAAATCGTCGTTCCAAACAGGCAAACGGCGAAAGATATATATAAAAAATGGGAAGATAAAGCGGACGACGTCTACGCCGGCATTTACGAAGACCTCATAGACTGACGCCCGACCTAATAAGGAGTGACAACATGAATACTTATATAACCAACGGAACGTGCAGCAGACAAATTTTGTTCGACGTTACCGAGGACAACAAGGTAAAAAACGTAAAATTTATAGGCGGTTGCAGCGGCAATTTGCAGGGAATAGCAAAACTTGTCGACGGAAAAGATATAGACGAAGTCATATCGACGCTCAAGGGCATTAAATGCAGAAGCAATACGTCTTGCCCGGACCAACTGTCGAAAGCGCTGACGGCTTATAAAGAAAAACAGCACGCCGTATAACGCTTGCGAATAAAATTCAAAGTCGCGCAAATACTTTGCGCGACTTTATTATTTTTTACAAAATTGCGGCGTCGAATTTTTCAATAGAGAAATTCGTTCCGTATAAATACGGCGGAAAGAACTCGAAACACTTTTCGCTATAGCACGCATAAAACTTCGCCGACTTTTCCCCGTCGCCCAAATCGAAAGAAAAGACCCTGAACTTCTTCCAACCAAGCCGACCTGTAATTTCAACCAATACTCTGACTCCGCTTTCTTCCTCGACAAAAATCACGTCCGCGCCTATTTCTTTGCATTTTTGCGCGGTTGCCGAAGATAAATCAATTACCTCAATGTTGCGCAGTACTCCTCTGCTTTTCAAGTTGCGAACTATTTCGTCCACACTTAAAGACTTTTTAATAAGAACGCCTTTTATCATTTCATCCTCCGTATAATCGCGGTTGAAAACCGCATGTTTATTAATATTGTACAATATTGTTAAATATTTGTCAATTAAATTAAACAATATTTTAAAAAAATAAATAATAGCGTGTAAAAGACAAAAAATTTACAGACGAAGATAGAAATGCTTGCAATTTATACGGAAATGATATATAATGATTAAGTTATTCTGGGAGGCTGCGCGATGGCGCATTCCTACCCGCACCGAAGAATAGAGTAAAAAAGTAAGAAAGTCGGTATATTTTTTTAAAGTTAATATACGGAGGCGTATTTCGACTGACGTCGAAGAGAGAGCGAAGCGGTCCTCAGCCGAGAGCGAAGCCCGAACGCCGACCGTAACGGAAAAATGAGGTAAGAAAATTAGTTTATAGTCTTTTAAAGTTCATATATGGAGGCGTATTTCGACTGACGTCGAAGAAAGAGCGAAGCGGTCCTCAGCCGAGGGCGAAGCCCGAACGCCGACC
>CAMOXE010000036.1 GCA_946628865.1 uncultured Clostridia bacterium
AAGATACTGTATCTCGTCGAGCAGGCGGCGGAAAAGAAATCCAAGTCCGAAAGTTTCATATCGAGATTTGCAAAATATTACACTCCGACCGTAGTCATATCCGCGATACTGCTCGCGATTATTCCGTCGCTTATCCTCGGAAACGCCTCGGTGTGGATATACAGAGCGCTTAACTTTTTGGTGGTAAGTTGTCCGTGCGCGCTCGTAATATCCGTGCCGCTCGCGTTCGTGTCGGGCATAGGCGGAGCGTCGAAGTCGGGAATAATCGTCAAGGGCGGGAACGTTCTCGAGGCGTATGAAAGAGTAAAGACGTTTGCTTTCGACAAGACCGGAACGCTTACCGAGGGCAAGTTCGGCATAATAGCGATAACCCCCGAGGCGAACGCGGAAGAGATACTTGCGGCGGCGGCTATAGCGGAGCAGGCGTCGTCGCACCCGATAGCGCGTTGCATAGCGGATAGATACAAAAAGTCTATACCTGACGGCTATACCTTGACCGAGATAGCGGGTCGCGGCGTAAGGGCGGAAAAGCAAGGCGAAATCATACTTTGCGGAAATAAAGACTTAATGTACGAAGCGGGAATAGAGTGTGAGAGCGCGGCAAAAGTCGGAACGGTGGTATACGTCGCGAAAAACGGCGAATATCTCGGGTCCGTTCTCGTGGCGGATAAGATAAAACCCGAGGCGCAAGCGGTAATCGGGGAACTTCGCGAAAAGGGCTATAAGACTGTAATGCTTACGGGCGACGGGGAAGAACCTGCGGCGCGCGTGGCGAAAGAACTCGGTTTAAGCGCTTATAGCGCGGCTTTATTGCCGAGCGATAAAACGTCGGAAGTTGAAAAACTTCTCGATAAAGACGGTAAAGATAAAGTATGCTTTATCGGCGACGGAATAAACGACGCGCCGCCGATAGCGACTGCGGACGTAGGCGTTGCGATGGGAAATCTCGGCAGCGACGCGGCGATAGAGGCGGCGGACGCGGCGATAATGAAAGACGATTTGACTTGCATATTGAAATTAAAGCGCATAGCGAAAAAGACTATGCGAATAGTAAGAGAAAACGTTTACGGCTCAATCGCGATAAAGTTAGCCGTACTCGTTCTGGCGGCGGCGGGGCTTGTCGGCATGTGGGTAGCAGTCTTGGGCGACGTAGGCGTTGCGGCGATTGCTATACTTAACTCTCTTCGCGCGGGAAAAACTTTAAAAACGGCCGAAAGTAAATAAAAACCGTTGTAAAAAACGATAAATAGTGATATAATATAAATAAATTGTGATTAGGAGAGAAATATGGCACTTTTCAGATTAAATATCGTCTGGAACGACGACACTAAAAACACTATAGTTTATAAATATCCGTTCAAGAACTACGGCAGAGAAGTAAACGATAAATCCACGATAACCGTCAAGGAATCTCAAGCCGCCGTATTCGTACACAAAGGTCAGATAGCGGACGTGTTAGGTCCCGGTCTTTACAACTTAAAGACGGATATACTCCCGATACTTACCAAACTTGCGGCGTGGAAATACGCCTTTGAAACTCCGATAACGCTCGACGTGTATTTCGTAAACACCAAACAGTTTACAAACATCAAGTGGGGAACGCTCAATCCGATAATGATGCGCGATCCGGATTTCGGCGTGATAAGGGTAAGAGGTTTCGGCGCGTTTGCGTTTAAAGTGGACGATCCGGCAGTATTTTTGAAAGAACTTTTCGGTACGAACAGTTCGTTTAAAACCGACGACATAACCGGATTTTTAAGGACGATGCTCCTTTCCGCGCTTGCGGACGCTTTGGGCGAGAGCAAGATCTCGGCGCTCGACCTTGCCGCGAACACTATGGAATTCAACGAAAGCGTAAAGGCGAAGATACAGGAAAAATTCCAAGAGATAGGCTTGTATCTTACGAACCTTTTCATAGAGAACATGTCCGTACCCGAAGAAGTGGAAAAGGCTTTGGACGAGAGAGCGAAGTACGGCATACTCGGCGATTCCACCGATACCATGATGAAAGTTTCCGCGGCGGAGGCGATGCGTTCTGCGGCTAAGAACACCGGCGCGGCGGGCGCGTTTATGGGCGCGGGCGTAGGCATAGGCGCGGGGCTCGGCATGGGCGGCGTGATGGGCGGCGCTTTCAGCGCAAATGCGCAAGGCGATCAGAAAACGGCGAACCGCAAACTCAGCGGCGGCAATGCGAAATGCCCGTCGTGCGGCACGGAAGTCGGCGCGGGCGCGAAGTTCTGTCCGGAATGCGGGACTAAACTTCCCAAATCGAAATACTGCCCTAACTGCGGTGCGGAAGTCGGCGACGCGAAATTCTGCCCCGAATGCGGCAATAAATTATAATTACTATCAAACTGCAAATATTAGTTACGGCGCGTCAAATGCGCCGAAGGAGAATAAAAATGGATAAAATAATCACTGAAGATACTATAATAACCGAGGCGCTCGAGATAAATCCGAACGCTCCCGAAATACTCATGAAATACGGCATGCATTGTCTCGGCTGCGCAATCGCTCACGGCGAAACAATAGGCGAGGCGGCGGGCGTTCACGGCGCAGATCTTGAAAAAATGCTCGCGGAATTAAACGCGTAACATGTCAAGCGTAGGCGATTTAGGCAAAGTAAAGCGCGTTGAAACGGACGTAGTCAAGTGTAAGTCCTGCGGGGGGACGATGGTTTTCGACCCCGCAACGCAGTCGCTCAAGTGCGAGCATTGCGGCAATACCGAAGTTCTCAGCAGAGATACCAACGTACTCGAGCGTGACATTTTAGAGGGTTTTGAAAAGGCGGCGAGATTTGATCGCGGCGAACAGGCGTCGTTCAAATGCAGTAACTGCGGCGCGGTGGTTATGCTCGGCGCGGACGAGAGCGCCGCCGTTTGTCCGTTCTGCTCGACGCCTATAATAGTCAAAGAAGAATATTTCGGCGGACTGAAACCGCAGGTAATACTTCCCTTTAAGTTCAGCGCCGACGCGGCGAGCGATTTTGCCAAAAGATGGGCAAAGCGCCGTCTTTTTGCTCCGAGAAAATTCAAAAAGACGCTTTCACCCGAAAATATGCACGGCGTTTACGAACCTGCGTTCACGTTTGACAGCAAGACCCGTTCGACGTATCGCGGGCGCGTTGGCGACAGGCATACGCGGGTAGTGGGTTCGGGGAAAAACAGGCATACCGAGACGTATATCGTTTACCGCAACGTGAGCGGAACTTTCGATAAGTTTTTCGACGACGTCTTAGTCGCGAACAACTCGAATTTCGATCAGAAGAAACTCTCGTCGCTGCTCCCGTTCGCTTTAAACGAGCAATGCGTGTACGAGAAGAAGTTTTTATCGGGATATATGTCCGAAGTCTACCAAAAAGACGTCAAGGACGGTTGGACGGACGCGAAAAAAATAATAGACGCAAATTTATACTCGGCAATAAAATCCACGCTCCATTGCGACGTTGTGGACTATCTGGATATTTCTACCGAGCATTCGGACGTAAAATACAAATACATACTTTTGCCGGTATATTTTTCCAATTACAGATACAATAAAAAGGACTATAACTTAATGATAAACGGCAGTAACGGCAAGACGAGCGGCAAAACCCCGATCTCGCCGTGGCGGGTACTGTTTGCCGTTCTTATCGGCGTCGCCCTTTTGGCTTTGTTCATTTATCTGTATTCGTTTGCGGAATAAATGCTCTAAACAAGTTGACAAAAGCGGAAAATATATTGTAAAATAGTATTCGATAATATTTCGGAGGACGATATGAAAAAGATAACGAAAGTTCTTTTTGCTTTAACGCTTGCGGCGACGGTTTCAGTCGCTTCCACCGCGTGCGACGAAGTAAAAAACGGCAGCGTAATTAAAAACTGCACCGTAACCATCGGTTACGACGGCGACAAGACTCAAGACGTTACGTTTGAACTGTATATGAATTACGCGCCCGCAACTATAGAGCATTTTACTTATCTTGCGGAAAACGGCTATTATAACGATACGGTCGTAAGCAACTTAAACGGCTATATCGAATTCGGTGCGTATAAAAAATCCGACGGCAAACTCGTCGGTAAGTACGGCGACGACGAGAAGAGTTACGGCAAGATAATAACCGCGGCATACGCAAGCGGCAAGAAAATGATAAACGGCGAAAACAGGTATTTAGCCGAAAACAACATCTACGGCGAATTTGCCGCAAACGGAATCGGCGGAAACAAACTCGACTTTACTTCCGGCGCGTTAGTCCTTAAACGCGACCGTACCGAAAACGCTTCGACGTACAATACCGGCAAAGCCACCATGGCGATAACCTTTTCAACCGGCTCGTATTTTAACGACAAGTCGAAATTCGCTATCCTCGGCAAACTCTCCAAGTCCGACGCAATTACCGTAAAAGACAGCGACGGTAAAGAAAAAACGGTTACCAGTTACGACTTCGTTTACGGTCTTTATACCGATTATAAAACAAAGACCGACGGCGACGACTCATATACCTATTATTATTTCGGTTATACCTATTCGGGCGACGAGGAGAACGCTCCCGATTTGGATAAATACGGCAGATACTTTATGAAAGACGGCGACGGCACTTATTATTATAAGGACGAGAGCGGCGAGTATAAAAACGCTTTGGACGCCGACGACGAGGCGGACAAATTAATGCTCGACGCGTTTGGCGAAAAGTCGTTGTACTTTGCGACTTTGCCGTATACGGACATCGTAATAAAGAGCATAAAAATAGAAAAATAATCAAAAATTTCAAAACGACAGCGCCGCGGAAAGTTTCTTTCCGCGGTGTTTCTTTGCAAAAAAAAATTTTACCCGCATTTAAATTTTGTTTAAAAAGTTATATAATCCACTTGACAAATTATATAAAGAGTGCTACAATTTATGCAAGAAATACGAGAGAGGAATTGAGATGAGCAAATCGGTATACAGCGTGATATTGAGCGACGACCTTGTGTCCGAACTTGACCTCGTAGCGTATAAAAACGGAGTCAGCAGGTCTACTATGATAGACAAAATACTCTCGGAGTATTTAACCGTGGAAACGCCGACGGTGAGGATGGAAAACATATTTTCGCGTATGGAGCGTATTATCGGCGAGTGGTCGGGACTGAGGTTTATCAACCAGCCGAATATGTCGATGGCGTCGGTTAAGAGCGCGCTCTCGTACAGATACAATCCGACGGTAAAGTATTCCGTAGAACTGTTAAGCGGCGGCGAGGCGCTCGGCGCGATAAAGATCAGTTTAAGAACGCAAAGCGCGGCTTTGGTATCGCTTATGGAAGATTTTTATAAGTTTTTCATATACCTTGAAAAGAAATATCTCGGCGAGAGGCGGTACGACTACGAAAATTATAAGTTTACGCGTGTTTTACAGAAAGCGGATATGACGGCTGCCGAGACGGGCGAGGCGATAGCGTATTTCGTGCGTTGTTTCAATTATCTGTTAAACGGGTATTTCCAAGGGCTTGGCGATATAGAAAACACCAAAATAATGCTCGAAAAAAAATATGCGGAAGAAATGGTTAAAAACGTAATGGTATAATAGAAAAGGGGTGATAATATGGACGTGAATAAATTTACCAAAAAATCGATGGAGGCTGTGAACTCAGCCGCCGAAAAAGCGAGAGAAAACGGCAATCAGGCGATATGCGAGGAGCATTTGCTCGCCGCGCTGTTAGGCGACGACGAGGGGCTGACAAGGCAACTGCTTGAAAAGATCGGCGTAAACACCGACGCGCTTAAAACCGAAGTTAATCGACTTATAGACGGGTTTAGCAAGGTAGGCGGCGGGAAGGAATATATCTCCGACGAACTTGCCGCGGCTATTTCCGCTGCGGAAAAACAAGCCGAGGCGATGAAAGACGAATACGTTTCGGTAGAACATCTCTTATACGGTCTTATCGAAAAGCCGAGCGCGGGGCTTAAAAGAGCGTTCGAGCGTTACGGCATAGACAAGAACAAATTTTTAAAATCGCTTATGGAAGTGCGCGGCAACACCCGCGTTACGTCGGATACGCCGGAGGACACTTACGACGTGTTGAATAAATACGGTCAAGACCTCGTGGAACTCGCCAAAAAACAAAAACTCGACCCGGTTATCGGCAGAGACGAAGAGATAAGAAACGTAATTAGGATATTGTCGCGAAAAACCAAGAACAACCCCGTGCTGATCGGCGAGGCGGGCGTCGGAAAGACCGCCATAGCCGAGGGGTTGGCGATAAGGATAATGAAAGGCGACGTCCCGGAGAGTTTAAAGAACAGAAAACTGTTTTCGCTCGATATAGGCGCGCTTATTGCGGGCGCGAAGTTCCGCGGCGAGTTTGAAGAACGGCTTAAAGCCGTACTCGCGGAAGTTAAAAAGAGCGAGGGCGGGATAATACTGTTTATCGACGAATTGCATACTATAGTCGGCGCGGGCAAGTCCGACGGCGCTATGGACGCGGGCAATTTGTTAAAGCCTATGCTTGCGCGCGGCGAACTGCATTGCGTGGGCGCAACGACGCTCGACGAATACCGTCAGTATATCGAAAAAGACCCCGCCTTAGAGCGTAGGTTTCAGCCGGTAATGGTAGACGAGCCGAGCGTTGAGGACACTATATCCATACTCCGCGGATTAAAGGAAAGATACGAAGTCTACCACGGTGTAAAAATACACGATAACGCGCTTATAGCCGCGGCAACGCTGTCAAACAGATATATAACCGACAGGTTTTTACCGGATAAAGCGATAGACCTTGTGGACGAGGCTTGCGCGGCGATCAAGACCGAAATGAACTCTATGCCGCAAGAGATAGAGGACGTATCGAGAAAGATGATGCAATGCGAGATAGAACTCACGTCCTTAAAAAAGGAAAAGGATAAACTATCGCTCGAGCGGCGTGAGAAACTCGGCGAAGAACTCGCCGCGCTCAAAGAGCGCCACGCCGCGCTGACGGCGCGTTGGCAGAAAGAGAAATCGGAAATAGGCAAAGTCCAGAAACTCCGCGAGGAGTTAGAGCGCGCGAACGCCGAAATGGAGAGGGCGGAACGCAACGCGGATATGAGCGCTGCGTCAGAACTTAAGTACGGCAAGATACCGTCGCTTACCAAAGAACTCGAAGAGGCGGAAAAGGCGTCCAAGGGCGAAAACGCGATGATATCGGACAGCATAACCGAGGACGACATAGCAAAAGTCGTCGCGAGGTGGACGGGGATACCGGTAGCGAAACTCGTCGAGGGCGAGCGCGAAAAACTCTTAAAACTCGCCGACATTTTGCACGAGCGCGTAATAGGTCAAAACGAGGCGGTAGAAAAAGTTTCGGACGCGATATTACGTTCGCGCGCCGGGATAGCGGACGAAAATCGACCTATAGGCTCGTTTTTGTTCTTAGGTCCGACGGGCGTGGGCAAGACCGAACTTGCCAAAACCTTGGCAAAAACTCTGTTCGACGACGAGAAAAATTTAATAAGGATAGACATGAGCGAGTATATGGAAAAGTTTTCCGTATCGAGGCTTATCGGCGCGCCCCCGGGATACGTCGGATTCGAGGACGGCGGACAACTTACCGAGGCGGTAAGGAGAAAGCCGTATTCGGTAGTACTTTTCGACGAAGTGGAAAAGGCGCACCCGGACGTATTCAATATACTCCTGCAAGTCCTCGACGACGGCAGAATAACCGACAGTCAAGGCAGAACGGTAGACTTTAAAAACACGGTGATAATACTTACGTCCAACCTCGGCTCGGGGTATATTACAGACGGAATAGACGACGACGGCGAAATAACCTCGGAGGCGAGAGCGGAAGTCGAAAAACTGTTAAAGAAGAGTTTCCGTCCGGAGTTTTTGAACAGACTTGACGAGATAGTGTTCTACAAGCCGCTGACGAAGAGCGAGATAGGCAAGATAGTAGAATTGATGTTGTCCTCTCTTCGCGACAGGCTCAAAGAAAAGCGAATCGAGTTAAAGGTAACGTCCTCGGCGAAAACGTTTATCGTAAACAGCGGATACGATCCGTTATACGGCGCAAGACCATTAAGGCGGTATATCCAGCGTAACGTCGAAACGCTTATAGCGAAGAAGATGATAGCCGATTATTTCACGGCGGGCGACACGGCAGTCGTAGACTTTGACGGCGACGGCCTCACGGTGTATAAAGAATAAAATAATATTTAAGCCAAAAGTGGGACGGAAAATTTCCGTCCCACTTTTGGCTTGACTTCTTTTATTTAACGATTTG
>CAMOXE010000037.1 GCA_946628865.1 uncultured Clostridia bacterium
ACAAACGCGCGGCGCCGCTGTTGCGGGAGTAATAGTCTCCAACCCCGAACTCCTCATCCTGGACGAGCCGGTCGCGGGACTCGACCCCGTGGGCAAAACCGAACTTATGCGACTGCTGCACGCTTTGCACGGCGAGACCTGCAAGACGATAATCATAGTATCGCACGATATGGACGAAGTCGCCGAAAACTGCAACAAAGTCGCGGTGTTCAACGGCGGAAAAATCGTCATGGCGGGAAGTTGCGGCGAAGTGTTTTCAAGGGCGGAAGAACTCGCAAAAATGCGGCTCGACGTGCCGCTTACGGCTTGTCTCACCGCAAAACTGAAAGACGCGGGATACGAACTCGAAAACGATTTCACTACCGACGATTTTCTGGATAAATTCGTTAAACTCTACAAAAATGCTTAAAGACGTAACCTTCGGACAATACTACCCGACGACTTCTTTCGTCCACAAAATGGACCCGCGGGTAAAAATAATACTTCTTATCGCGTATATCGTCGCGGTATTTATCGCAAACGACTTTATCGGGCTTGCGGCGGTTCTTTTATTTTTAGTGCTTGCGATCGCCTTTGCGGGGGTGCCTCCGACGCTCGTGCTTAAGAGCATTAAAGCGATAATCTTTCTCGTCGTATTCACTTTTATCCTGAACGTGTTTTTTCACACCAAGCAAGAGGGCGACACGGTGCTGTTTTGGGTGGTTACGAAGGAAGGACTTTTAAGCGCGGCGTTTTTATCGGCGAGACTGATACTGCTCGTAACCGGCTGTTCGTTGCTTTCGCTTACCACTACGCCCGTAAACCTTACGGACGGCATCGAGAGCCTGTTGAAACCGCTTTCCGCAATAAGATTTCCCGTACACGAACTCGCGTTGATAATGTCGATAGCGCTGAGGTTTATCCCGACGCTCGCCGACGAGGCGGACAGAATTATAATGGCGCAGAAAGCGCGCGGTGCGGCTTTCGATAGCGGAAACCCGTTAAAGCGCGTTAAAGCGCTTATACCCGTACTTATCCCCCTGCTCGTGAGCGCGTTTCGACGTGCGGACGAACTCGGAAACGCCATGGACGCGAGGTGCTATTCGGGGAGTAAAAACAGGACGAAGTACAAAAAACTAACGCTTTCGTACAGAGATTTAGTCGGCGCGATAGTATCCGCCGCGTTGATAGTCGGAATAGTTTTTATAAATATCTATCTATGAGAATAGTTTTAAAGATACAATACGACGGAACGAATTACTGCGGTTGGCAGATTCAGCCGAACGGCAACACCGTACAGGAAGAAATCGAGCGCGCCATAGAAAAGATTACGGGCGAGAAGTGTTCGGTAACCGCGAGCGGAAGAACGGACAGCGGAGTACACGCACTGTCGCAGGTCGCGCATTTCGACACGAATTCGGCTATTCCGCCCGAAAAATTTTATTCGGCGCTGAACGCCGTACTCCCGAACGATATAAAGATATTATCGAGCGGCGAGGCGGACGAGAACTTCCACGCGAGGTTTTCGGCGAAACGAAAGACTTACGAATATAAAATCTATATCGGCGAATTTCCGTTGCCGCTTAAAGACAGATACGCCGCGAGAGTGGTAACGGCGCTCGACGTCAAGAAAATGGACGAGGCGGCGAAAATGCTCGTAGGAAAGCACGATTTCAAGTGTTTTCTTGCGGCGAATTCGAGCGTTAAAGACACGGTGAGGGAGATTTACCGTTCTTCCGTAGCCGAGAAAGACGGGTATATAATTTATACGGTTACCGGGAACGGTTTTTTATACAACATGATACGAATAATAGCGGGAACGCTCGTAAAAGTCGGGCAAGGCAAATTTAGTCTGAGCGAAGTCGACGAAATGCTCGTGGCAAAGAGCCGCGCCTTAGCGGGTGCGACGATGCCCGCCAAAGGGCTGACGCTCATATCCGTCGAATACGAAAACAAGGAGAAGTAAATTGTTAGAACTTAAAGGAGTTTCTTTCGCCGCGGGCGAAGGAAACGAGAGAAAAGAAATTATCAAGAACGTAGATTTATCGGTAGGCGACGGAAAACTCGTCGTGATAACCGGACCGAACGGCGGAGGAAAATCCACGCTTGCAAAACTCGTCGCGGGGATAGAAAAACCGACTTCGGGGCGAATATTCTTCGGCGGCAAGGACGTAACCGACGTTTCGGTTACGGATAGAGCGAAGTCGGGAATAGCGTTCGCCTTTCAACAACCCGTAAGATTTAAGGGTTTAAACGTCTTAGACCTTATCCGCATCGCGGTAGGCGAAAAAATAACGGCGGCAAGCGCTTGCGAATACCTCTCGATGGTGGGACTTTGCGCGAGAGATTATATAAACCGCGAAGTGAACGCAAGTCTTTCGGGCGGTGAACTGAAGAGAATAGAAATTGCAACCGTCATCGCGAGAAAGGCAAAACTGTCGGTATTCGACGAGCCGGAGGCGGGAATAGATCTTTGGAGTTTTAAAAATCTCATCGAAGTATTCAAAAAAATGCGCGCCGAAATAAAGGGCGGGTCGATAATCATCATTTCACATCAAGAGCGAATACTCGAAATCGCGGACGAAATAATAGTTATAAAAGACGGCGAGATACTGAAACAAGGCGCCAAAGACGAAATTTTTCCGACGCTCGGCGCGAGGGAGATAACTTTGTCGTGCAAGAAAGCCGAAAACGGAGGTGAACAAAATGCCTGAATTCGACGCGTTGCAAATGCAAATGCTTAAAGAGGTTGCGGACCTACATAAAATACCCGAGGGCGCGTATAATATCCGCTCGAACAGCGCTCCGGCGGGCAGACGCTCGACCGAAAATATCGAGATAACTTCCAAAACCGACGTTTCGGGCTTGGATATTCGTATCAAAAGCGGAACTAAAAACGAAAGCGTGCATATCCCCGTTATAATGACCAAAAGCGGACTTAAAGAGGTCGTATATAACGATTTCTACGTCGGCGAGGGCGCAAACGTATTGATAGTCGCGGGCTGCGGAATAGATAATTGCGGCGGACAGGACTCCGAACACGACGGCGTACACAGATTTTTCTTAGAGAAAAACGCGTCGGTTAAATACGTCGAAAAGCACTACGGCTCCGGCAACGGCGCAGGCAAGCGCATATTGAACCCCGTAACCGAAGTCTACTTAGACGAGGGCGCGACGATGGAAATGGAGATGGTGCAAATCAAAGGCGTGGACGACACCGAGCGCAGAACGATTGCAAAACTGAAAGAAAACGCCAAACTCGTGGTGAGAGAGCGGCTTATGACTCACGGCAATCAACGCGCGGCGAGTTTCTACGAAGTGGACCTTTGCGGCGACGGCGCAAGCGCGGACGTGGTTTCGAGGGCGGTGGCAAAGGATAATTCGTTCCAGAAATTCGACGCGAAACTTATCGGCAACGCCGCGTGCAAGGGACACACCGAGTGCGATTCGATAATTATGGATAACGGCAAGATCCTCGCCGTACCCGCGCTCGAGGCAAACGACGTAAACGCCGCGCTCGTTCACGAGGCGGCGATCGGCAAGATCGCCGGCGAACAAATAGTAAAACTTATGACTTTAGGGCTTACCGAGGCCGAGGCCGAGGAGCAAATAATCAACGGATTTTTGAGATAACCTTAATGAAATACGAGGTCATGATAAAAATTCTGTTTCTGCTGCTTTCGCGGGATAAAGTTACGGCGAAATATATTGCGGACAGATTCGATATATCGGTGCGCACGGTCATGCGCTATATAACCGCGATGAGTTTAGCGGGCGTACCGATCATGTCAGGCGTAGGCAGAAGCGGCGGGTTTTATATATCCGAGTCGTTCCGTTTGCCTGCGTCGTTTTTGACTGAAAACGAATTTAATCGAGTTATAGCCACACTTACGTCTTGTAACGAGCAACTTTGCAGCGAGGAGATAAACTCCGCTATCGAAAAACTTTCCGCCACGAGCAAAGTCGGAGGCAAGAGCGTAAATCTCTTTTGCGGAAATCTGATTATCGACGGTTCGTCCTGGATAGGCAACGACAACGTTAAAAACGTACTCTCCGTTATCGAAACGGCGATAGAAAAATGCCTTACGGTAATAATAAAGTATATCGACCGACAAGGTGCGGAAACCGAGCGCGAAATAGAGCCGCACGTCGTAATTTTAAAACAAGGCGCGTGGTACGTCTACGCGTATTGCCGTTTGAGAAAGGGATTCAGAATATTCAAGATCTCGCGCGTGGTCTGCGCGGACGCGACGGAAACGACGTTTATCCGAAGAGAAACCGACTTCAGCGCAGATAAACTCGCGGACTGGTTCGGAGAACTTCCGACCGAATACGTCGACCTCGAAGTGGATAAATCGGCGAAAGCGGACGTGGAAGAGTGGCTCGGCGTAGACGCCGTATACAAGACGAACGGAGATAAACTTTACGTTTCTGCAACGCTCCCCTACGACGGCTGGCTAATATCGCGGATTTTAGGATACGGGAGAAAAGTGCGGATACTTTCCCCCGACAGACTGCGCCAAGACGTAAAAACCTCCGCAACCGAAGTTTTAAATCTCTATAACGAGTAATTTGTAAAGATTTTCCCCGACGACTGCGCCAAGACGTAAAAACCGCCGCAACCGAAGTTTTATATCTATAAGGAGTAAGTTATGAAAATTTTGCTTGCCGAGGACGAAAAGAGAATGAATCGCGCCCTTTCTGAACTTTTCAGGCAAGAGGGCTACGACGTGGATTCCGTTTTTAACGGCGGCGACGCGGCTTACGCGATAGAAAGCGGGATATACGATATAATCGTTCTCGACGTGATGATGCCCGAAAAGAACGGATACGAGGTGGCAAAGAGCGCTCGGGCGGCGGGCGTTAAAACGCCGATACTGATGCTTACCGCAAAGTCCGAACTCGACGACAAGGTCGAGGGCTTGGACAGCGGCGCGGACGATTATCTTACTAAGCCGTTTATGCCGCGCGAACTGCTCGCGAGATTACGCGCCTTAACCCGTAGAAACTTGCCGATCGAGGACGGGAATTTAAGATACGAGGATATTTCACTCGACGTCAAAAACGCCGTTTTGAAGTGCGATAACGGCGAAAGCGTGAGGTTGGGAGAAAAAGAACTCAGGCTTTTGGAATATCTCATCGCGAACAAAGGCAGAGTTTTGACACGCGAACAGATAGCGCTTAAAATCTGGGGATACGAGAGCGAGGCGGAATATAACAACGTAGAAGTCTACGCGTCGTTCGCGCGCAAAAAACTCGCGTTCGTGCGCTCGAAGTGCGAGATAAAGGCGATACGCGGCATAGGCTACGAATTGAGGTGCGGAAATGTTTAAGAAAACGAAAAGGCGAATAGTTTTTACCGTAACTTTTTCCCTGCTCATCTTAATGACGGTTACGCTCGCGACGATTTACCTTTCAAACTTGATTTCGGTGCGTCGCGAAAGCGCGGAAATGCTCAAAACTTACGTCGAGCGCTTTACACTCGATAATCCGGGCGATGCCGCCGCGCCGACCGCGGACGACGCCGAGACGGAGAGCGCCGCAACCACTTCCGAGACGGGCGAAACCGCCGATACGGCGACGGAAAGCGCCGCTCCGCCGAAACCTATAGACCCGCGCGGGGAAGGCTACGGCAGAAACGAGCCGCAATTTCGACTTTCGACGTTTTACTCGGTGGCGTATTCGAAAACCGGAGAAGTACTTGCGATAAACAACGGCGACAACGGACTTAAGAGTCAAGACGAACTGCTGTCAATCGCCTCGTCGATACTTAAAAGCGGTAAAAAGAGCGGAACTACGGGGAGTATGACCTATCTTTCAGCCGAACGCGAAGATTATACCCTCGTCGCGTTTCTGGACGGAACTATACTTGAAAACAACAGAAAAACTCTGTTTTTGCAAATGCTTATAATCGGCGCCGCAGCGACGTTGGTTTTATTGGTCGGATCGGTGTTTATAGCAAACAGAATAGTTCGCCCGCTCGAAGAAAACGATATGCGGCAAAAGCGTTTCGTGTCCGACGCGGGGCATGAACTGAAAACTCCGATAGCGGTAACGAGCGCAAACGCGGAACTATTAAGGCGGCAGATAGGCGAAAACGAGTGGCTTGACAATATAGAATATGAAAACGCGCGTATGGGGGATTTGGTAACGCAGTTATTATCGCTTTCGCGCGCCGAAAAACAGCCCAAAGAAACACTCGATTTTTCCGCACTCGTTGAGAGGGAGATACTGACTTTCGAGAGTATTGCCTTTGAAAAGGGCAAGCGGATAACTACGGATATAGCGCCCGCGCTTACCGCAACAGGCAACGCAAATCAACTCCGTCAACTCGTTTCGATTTTGCTCGACAACGCCATTTCGCACGGCACGGGCGGCGAAATACGCGCAGTAGCAAAAAAAGAAAAACACCGCGTATGCTTTTCGGTTTCAAACACTGCTGAGGAAATTCCGAGCGAGAAGTTAGAACGTCTGTTCGACAGGTTTTATCGCGCGGACGAATCTCGCAGCGACGGCACGCATTACGGCTTGGGACTTTCTATCGCGAAAGCGATAGCGACCGCGCACGGCGGAACTATTCGCGCAAATATGCAAGGCAACGAAATAACTTTTACCGTAACGCTCTAAAGCCGTTACCCGAATTTAGCCGTCCGATTTCGGACGGCTTTATTTTTTTAAAAAATTTTTAAAGTTTAAACTTTTTTCAATCTTCTTTCAATCTTCAGGTGGATAATAATAGGCAAATAAAGGCGATCGCAAGATCGAAAGGAGACAATTATGAAAAAACTCATCACAACTTTAATCGCCATTATTACTATAATATGTATGACGGCAATAGTCGGCTGTAGCAACGCCGCAACTTCCACTTCAACTTCGACCGTAAAACCCGGTTCGGAAAACAACGGCATCGGAGCCTCCGACGACAGCACGGCTATCGTTTACGAGGACGCGGCGGCAGAGAGCGTCTTTTCGGAAGTAGAAGATTCTACCGAAGAATTTTCGATAGTAACAGAGGACGGAGCGTTTACCGAAGATAACGGCGTTTATACTATTACCGCGGCGGGAACGTACACGCTTTCGGGCTATCTCGACGGGCAGATAATCGTAGAGGCTACGGACGAGGACAAAGTAGTAATAGAACTGAGCGGCGCTACGATTTCTTGCGACACGGACTCCCCTATCAAGATTTTAAGTGCGGACAAAGTGGAAATTTCCGCGAAAAAAGGCACCGAAAACCTCGTTAAGGACCTGCGCGACGAAATGACTGCGGACGACGATACTCAAGGCAAAGGCGCAATCTACGCTAAATGCGACTTGGAACTGAAAGGCAAAGGCGTACTCGTAGTCGAGGCGAATTATAAAAACGGCATTCACACTTCGGACGATTTGACTATTAAAAATCTGTCGCTTAAAGTTACGGCGGTGGACAACGCGCTTAAAGGCAACGATTCAATTACGATAGAGAGCGGAACGATAGTCGCAATCTCCGAAAAAGGCGACGGAATCAAGACCGAGAACTCGGACGTTTCCTCTAAAGGCAATCAGCGCGGAACTATCACGATAGAGGACGGCACTATCTACGTCTATGCGGCAGGCGACGCCGTGCAAGCGAGTTACGATTTCGTAATGAACGGCGGAACGCTTACGGTTTATACCGGCGCGTACAGTTCGTATACCTCGAGCAGCGCGACTACGGATTCTTATAAGGGCGTAAAGGCTGAAAACGTCATTACCGTAAACGACGGAACGCTACACCTCTATTCCTACGACGACGGCTTACACGCGAACTACGGCACGGCGCTCGAAAACGGCGAAGTCGGCTTGGGCAATATAACCATAAACGGCGGAACGATAGATATACGGGTATATTCCCCCACTAACGCAACGCCGAGCGGCAGAATGGGTCGCCCGGGCATGGGCGGCTGGGGCGGTCAACAGACGGTTAAGGGCGGCGACGCGATACACGCGGACAACACGCTCACAATCGTCGGCGGAACGATAACCGTTGATAGCGCATATGAAGGGCTTGAGGCTACGCATATCGTAATAAGCGGCGGAGAAACGACGGTGTTTGCCACCGACGACGGAGTAAACGCTTGCAGTAAGATTTCCGGAACGCCCTCGATAGAGATAAGCGACGGTTACCTCTTCGTGACGGTACCCACAAACGGAGACAACGACGGCATAGACTCTAACGGAACTTATACGCAGACGGGCGGAACGGTTATAGTCTGCGGACCGGGCAGCGCCTCGGGCGGCATGGGCGGAGGATCGTTCGCACTCGACGCGGAGAAAACTATAACTCTTCGCGGCGGAACGCTCGTGATATTCGGCGGATTAGAAAAAACGCCGTCCGTAAGCGGAATGACGAGGACGCTATGCTCCTCTAAAACGGTTTCAGCGGGAACGCATACGGTTACCGTAAACGGCGAAAACCTCGAAATCTCGTTAAAGTATTCAACGAGCGGTTGCGTGGTTTACAGCGCGAACGGCAGCGCGACTTTGAAATGATAATGCGGATTTAATCAAATGGCAATAGGCGGGGCGGCATAGGCGATTTGCATATTCCGCCCGCTTCTTTTTTTGTCATTCGTATCATTCTCCGACTTTGTAATCGGTACGCCTTCTCAAAAATCCGGCGACGTATGCGGGGGGATCGGTCATGCCGCGCCGGATCCATTCGTTTACAAGTCCGCAAATAATGCCCGAAACTCTCGCCGTCAGATAGGCTTGTTCTTTGTCGATCAGACTGCGACCGCCTTTCGCGCAATCGAAAACGTGTTTTTCAAACGGATAGTACAAACCTTTTTGAT
>CAMOXE010000038.1 GCA_946628865.1 uncultured Clostridia bacterium
CACCACGTCGGAGCAAGGCTTTTTGGTCTTGCTCTTTTGTTTTGCAAAAGAGCAAAGACTTTTCAGCCTGCTCCTCCTTTTCCCACAAATCTTTTGTTTTACAAAATCTTTGCGGGAGCCCTATTTTTTTAACAGTTATTTCGGTCAACGAAGACACCTCGTCGCCACAAGGCGAATTATGCGACAAGTCGTGCAAATGCCCGACTTGTCTGCTTTTACGCCTGTGGCTCCTCTTCCCAAAAATCTTTTGCGATGCAAAATATTTTCGGGAGCCCTATTTTATTTCGCAAATCGTTTGTTTTACAAAATCTTTGCGGGAGCCCTATTTTTTAAATAGTCATTTCGGTCAACAAAGACAAGTCAGTATAATCCGAACCAAATGCTTGTAACAAGTGAGTGGTTCGGGTTTACTTTTTCACTCAAATAAAAAATTTGCGCCAAAAAATCAAGTTATTTTTGGCGCATTCTTAAAAATCGCTCTTGCCGAGCAGATAATCTATACTCACGTCGAATATCGTGGCAATCTTGATAAGCATATCAAAGCCGCACTCTCTTTTGCCGTTTTCCCAGTAACTAATAAGGCGTACTGAAACGGACAACTTTTCCGCTATTTGATTTCTCGTTAAATTATTCTCCTGCCGCAACTCCGAAAATCTGTCCTTAAACTTATTCATATTAGTATTATGGAACAAAATGGTCTAAAACGCTTGACTTGGAACAAAATGTTCCATATAATATATTTATAAAAGTTAAAGGAGAACGATATGATTAAAAAATTAGTTGTAATTTTAACACTTATGGCAAGCCTTGCGCTTTGCTTGTTCGCGGCGGCGTCGTGTAGCGGCGACGGCTCGCACGAACACACTTTCAGCGAAGAATGGTCTTTCGACGAGGCTGAACACTGGCACGCGGCAACGTGCGGCCATACCACGAGAAAAGCGGATAAAGCAAAACACACTGTCAGCGAAGATTTCGTCGTTGCGGCGTTGCCTACGATATCCGAGGCGGGCTTGAAAACCAAATCTTGCACGGTGTGCGGCGCGGTAATCGAAAGCGAAGTCATACCCGCGTATAAAGACGATTATAATTATACCGGAAACGGAACGTTTGAAGAGCCTTACGCTATAAGGAACAGAACCGACCTGCATTATATACGCCAAAAAGACGGCGAGGGCGTTTATTTCGCAATATGCAACGATATAGACCTTTCCGGCGCTCCTTTCGAGCCGTTTGAAGATTTTTATGGCAACCTCGATGGCGGCAACTGCTACATATATAATTTCTATTCGTTAGACGGCAACTTTGAAAATATCGGGTTTTTCCGTCAAAACCACGGCGTGATAGCGAACGTCAAGATGGCGTCCTCCGACGAGAATAAAAAGTGCTATATTGACGTAACCACTTCGTTTGAGACCGTCCGTTGCGGAATGCTCGTCGGCGATAACTATGGAGATGTTCACAACTGCTCGCTTGAAAATGCCGAATTAAAAGTTTTGTCGCAGTTCGATCCGGGCGCAAATAAAAACTTAAACGTGTATATAGGCGGGCTCGTCGGCTATTGCTCGGCAGGCAAAATAGAACGCTGTTATTCTGTAAATAGTAATATTTACGGTAAAGCATATAGAGAGGGGCTATATTATAGTGCCATTACAAATCTCGGCGGAGTTGTTGGCGGGAACAATTCAGAAGTATCGCATTGTTTTGCATACGGCAATAGCATTAAAGGGGTTACTGACGGAGCTGTTCGGACTGATGCTATTATCCGTTTAGGCGGGGTAATAGGCGTTATACACGCGGATTCATCTGCTACGGCACTGATAGGATATGATAATAGTTTTGAATACGAACACCATAGGACTTACACCACGATGGAAGCGTCAATCGGTCAAGCGGTAGGTAGAAATGAAGGGTCAATGAAATTCGTATACAGCAAATACGGCGAAGAGATAGATTTCGCGGGCGTAAAAGGCACGAATATTTACTGCGAGCAGATAGACTTGTCGCACATAACCGAAATGCCGATATTTATGGAAGAGGGCTGTTGGACTGTTATAACGGACGAAGAGACGGGAGAATATCAAGTGGCTTTCAACGAAAAGAGCAATTATAAATTTGAAAAAACCCGTTGAGCCTGAAGAGCCGGAAGAAAACGAAGACAGTCAGGATAACGAGTAATCAAATAACAAAACTCGGATTATTTGTATAAAAAGAGCCACGGTTTTCCGTGGTTCTTTTAGTCATAATGGTGAATTATACTATTAAGTGCAAAACCTAAACAAAATAAAAACAGTTCATATAAATCTATATACAGATGGATAGACGAAAGATATTTAAAATCCACATTAAAGAAATTACGTCGGAAAGGTAAGACACGGAAAAGATTAGGTAACGGCGGAAGATTTACGAAAGGGAAAAGTATACGCAAAAGGGAACAAACGAAAACTTAAATGGACTGTTAGCCGAGTGTGAATAGGTTGAACTTGCCGCAAAACGCGCCTTTTCGCGCCTTTTTCGTTCATCTCCCTCGTAGTACGGCAGTACGACTTCGTCATCTTCTCGAAAAATCCATCGAAAATCCGCCGTTTTGCGGTGCAAGCAATTCCGAAAG
>CAMOXE010000039.1 GCA_946628865.1 uncultured Clostridia bacterium
ATTTTGGACGAACCTATGAACGGTCTTGACCCCGCGGGTATAAAGGAAATCCGCGACCTTATTTTAAAACTCAACGCCGAGGGCGTAACGTTCGTAATATCCAGCCATATACTTGACGAACTCGAAAAAGTCGCCACCAAGTACGGAATAGTGAGCGGGGGCGAAATAGAAGAGATAACCGCCGAAGAACTTGAAGAAAAGTGCCGCGGCGGACTTCGCGTCAGCGTCGACGACGTCGAAAAAGCCCAAAAAGTCATCGCCGAGGAGTTTAAAGACCTCAGCGTCAGCGCGGGAGACGGGTTTATCGTTATAAACGGGGCGGCGGAATCCGCCGAAATCGGCAAGGCGCTGTTCGCGGCGGGGGTAAACGTGTACGAGATAAAGGTCGAGCATACCGAGTTCGAGGACTATTTTATTGAAAGGTTGGGTAAGACGATATGAAAGATTTATTGAAATTTGAATTCAGAAAACTGTTAAAGCAAAGATCCTTTTACGTCTGTCTGATAATCGCGGTCGCGGGCGTGTTTCTCGCGGCGCTGCTTGAAAAGTTATCGACCAAAATATTCGAGGTCGAAATAGACGGGGAGAGTATTTTACCCGAACTGTCTTTCAACGCTTTCTTCCTTTCCGCGGCGAGAGCGGGCAATTTCTCCATTTTGGCGGCGGTGTTTATCGGAATAGTCGCAAACGAGGACTTTGAAAGGCGAACGATCAAAAACGTCTACGCCAAAGGCTATTCGAGAACGCAGGTTTATTTCTCGAAACTTATCTACTGCGTAACCTGCACTACGATAATATTTTTCGCGTGCGCGTGTTCCGCCGCGCTGTTCGGCGCGATATTTATAGGCACGACCGACTTCGAGATAAAAGTGATCTGGCTCATGCTCAGTCAGTACGTCGCGGCGCTTGCGGAAATAACCTTCTACTTTTTGCTGGCGAGTATGTTTAAGCGTATCGCTCCGACAATCGCGATAGGTATCGTCGGCACGGGTATAATATCGCTCGTTCTTGGGCTTATAAGTTTGGCGCTCAATATCAACGGTTTTTCGCTTCCGGAGTATTGGTTTTCGACGTTTTTATCAAGCCTTTCCGAGTTAAACGTCAAGACGGAGAGAATTGTAACTTGTCTTATCGCGTCCGCGGCGTATATCGCGGCGTTTACGGGTTTGGGCTTATTATGCAACCGCAAAAACGAGGTGTAAACAATCGCGGACGAGAAGGCGGGGCAGAGCCTTAACTTATTATTTAACCGCAAAAACGAGGTGTAAACAATATAACGATGCGGCGCCGCTTGCGAAAAGCAAGCGGCGCCGCATCGTTATATTAAAACAAATTATCTCTTGACTATTTTCGTTCCGCCGGGCGTAAAGACGTATAAATCGTTTTCGAGCCTCGACAAATTTCCGCCGATCGCATACGTTGCGCCCGAGAGCAAATCAACCACTCTTTGCGCCGTATCCGCTCTTACGAGCGAAAGCGAAACGATCGCCGGCTCGCCGCCGACCAAACGGTCGATTATATCCTCCACGTCCTCGAACGATTTCGGTGAAAACCGCTCTATAGTGCTGTTATCGGCATTTTCCGACGCTACGGTTTCCGTGGACTTGCCTCTTTTTTCGTCTTTTGTAAATCTTGGAAAAAACATAACTATACCTTGTAATTTCTTGCGCCGAATATCGCCGTGCCTATCCGCACCATGTTCGCGCCGTGCTTTATGGTGGTTTTATAGTCCTCCGAAATTCCGACCGACAGATACTCTATATTTTCGTCCTCGGCTTTGAGCGTATCGTATATCGCCCTAAGCCTCTCCGTATGTTCGGCGACCTTTTCTTCGCTTTCGATCGGCAACATCGACATTATTCCTATTATCTTAACGCCGCCGAGAGCCTTTATCGCTTTATATGCCGAAAACGCCTCGCTCTCTTTAAATCCGCCCTTGTTTTCTTCGCCGCCGACGTTTATCTCGAGCATTATATTTTGAATTACGCCTTGTTTGGCGGCAAATTCGGAAATATTCTTCGCTAAATCGATCGAGTCTACCGAGTCGATACAGTCCGCCTTTCCGACGACGTATTTCAACTTGTTCGACTGCAGTCTGCCGATAAAGTGCTTGTAAACGGGCAGATACGAATCGAACTTATCTCTCAGTTCCTGCGCCTTGTTTTCGCCGATGTGCGTAAGGCGGTAAGAAATTGCCTCGTTGATTTTGTCTACGTCAACGAACTTCGTAGCGCCGACGAGCGTTATTTTTTCGCCGAGATTGTTCCCTGAGGATAATTCGGATAAAATTTTATCGAGATTCTCTTTTATCATAAGTCCGAACTCTTAAAAAAAATACTGTGCAGTTCCCGTCGACAAACCCAACCGAAGCGTAAACGCGGCAGGTCGCTCCTTCAAAGCAACCTCATGGCACACGAGATCGCCGTTTAGTGCTGCTATATTCCTATCCTGACACGGTTCGCGGTTACTCGTTGCATGAGACCTTAATATCAACGCGCCTTACCTCGCGCAGCCAACCATCGGGCTTGCCTCGGGGAACAATTCGGCCTTGCTGTAGCGGATTGCAAGTACAGGGCACCGCTAACTCCCCGCTTAGCACAGTATATATATTTTACACGACTTTTATTTTTTTTGCAAGCGTATTTATTTAACTTTGCCACGTTTTTTGACGAAAACGAAAATCGTGCGGGCGCGCAAAATAAAAATTTTGCGCGCCCGCACTCTTAAATTTTAATTTATTCCGCTTTTAAGTCGTAGTTTATACCGAATTCTGCTTCCAAATCGAACGAGTCCGCGTTTTCAAACGCTGCGAGTTTCGGTATTGAAACAACGAAAATCGTGTGGGCGCGCAAAATAAACATTTTGCGCGCCCACATTCTTAAATTTTAATTTATTCCGCTTTTAAGTCGTAGTTTAAGCCGAATTCTGCCTCCAAATCGAACGAATCCGCGTTTTCAAACGCCGCGAGTTTCGATAACGAAACAACGAAAATCGTGTGGGCGCGCAAAATAAAAATTTTGCGCGCCCGCACTCTTAAATTTTAATTTATTCCGCTTTTAAGTCGTAGTTTATGCCGAATTCTGCCTCCAAATCGAACGAATCCACGTTTTCAAACGCCGCGAGTTTCGATATCGAAACTTCGTAAGCCGTCATGACTTTGCTCTCGGTTTCCGAAAGTTTTTTGGTGTATTCGCGGCTCTGGATTCTTCCCGACAGCGCGATTTTTTCGCCCACGCCGAGATTTTTGACGAATCTCGCGTTTCTTCCCCAAGCGATGCAGGGGATATAATCCGACTTATTATACGCTCTGTTTACCGCTATAAGTACGTCCGCTATCTCTCTGCAAAACGGCGTAGTGCGGTAGATCGGCGGCTTACATATGTAGCCCGACAGCACGATATTGTTCGGGTTTTGTATCTCCCCGCCGGGAATAAGGTCTTTAATAAACACCGTGAGCATCAGTTTGCTCTTTCCGTTTTCGAGTTTGTTATAACTTCTGAACTGTCCCACGGCGCATATTTCCGAGCCGACGCCGAGATTGTGGCTTTCTATGAGTCTTTCGGATATGGTTATCGGCAGAACGTCGTCTTTTCCCGACAGCCTCTGTACGTTTACCGCGGTTTCGTAAAAACCTTCGCCGAATATCTCGTGTGAAAAAGTTGCCTCTTTCGCGATTTTGCCTTTGATAAATACCTTGTTACTGTTTTTCTCTTCGCTCATCATAATTCCTCGTCGTAATTCTTGGCGACCTCGGTCGTCGCATTTTATTTTACGACGATTTTTCTCGCTTTTACACGCAGATATAGCCGAAGTTTGGCGAATTTTGTCGTTTTAGCCTTATAGTCGCGGTTTTGTCGGATATGCCGCGCGCCAAATCACAGGAGAGTGACGTCCAACTCGTATTTCGAGGTCATTTTCACGATTTTGAGCAGCCGCTCCGAAAAGATTTTCCGCTCGAACGGCTGAATCGCTCTCGTCGAATATTTTTCCATATCCATTTCGGCTTTGTCTATTTCGTCCTCTTCTTGCGGGGTGAGTTCCTTTTCTTTGAGCGCGGCGGTTATTTTTTTTATCTCGTTAAAGTTCGGCTCTATATCGTCTGCGATTTCCGTGCCGTTTAAAAACTCGATTTTTCTGTGAGTGCTTAAAATCTCTTTTGGCTCGGAAAGTCTGTCTATAAGTCGTTTTTCGCGCGCGGAAAGTCTTATTTTTATTTCCGAAAGCGCGGATATGACCGCTTGAGCCGCATAGCAAAGACCGAACAGAATAAGCGAAACGAAAAATTCCGCGGTTTTCTTAAAGGCTACGACGCCTATCGCGAAGTGAAAAAAAGCAAGCGCTGAAGTGACGGCGTTAAAGACGCTTTTATCCGCGTATCTGAAAGTTTTGCTTTGCAGAGCGAGCGCGAAAGCGACGAGGTGTGCAACTAAGAGTAAAAGCGGCAGGAAACAGAAGTAGCCTTTGAAAAAATCGGCTATATTCTCAGCGAACTCCGCCGCGACGGATATAATATTTTCCATACTGCGATTATTGCCGTCAAACGCGTTTTTTATACCGCGACTGCCGCCGTTAAACGCGTTTTTATTTTGCCGTATACACTCTCCCGGGGAAAAATCTCTTTAAAGCGATTTCGTCGGATTCTACGATTTCGCCGGTAATTCTTACGTCCCCGCAACCGGAGAGTATCGCCTCTCTCACTATTCTCCCTTGCGCTTTGTCGCAAGTGAGCGCCGTGCGGTTCAATACGTTATAATGCCTGTCGAACACTACGCCGCCTTCGATCGTAACCGCTTTTCCGCTCTTTTCGCCCGTCAGATACGATACGAAGTCGGTCAGCCTTTCTTTCTCGAAATACGCGGGGATATAGCCCACTATGTCCGACCATTTTCGTTTTAACGCTCCGAGGCGGAAGTTGTAAACGCCGTCTATCGCGTACTCGCTTAAGCGTTTTAATTTGTTTGAAACGTACGCCTTATCCTCGTCGACGTCGGCGGCGATAAGCGCGCTGAATAAAATTTCGGTCTCGTCTCCGTTCAGGCCCTCGGCGCGGATATAGTTCTTAAAATAATCGTATTTATATTTTATCGCTATGACTTCGGAAATTTTGTCCTCTATCTCGTATCGCAAGAAGTCGCCGTATTCCTTTCCTATTTTGATTTTTATTATATCCCGTTCGCCGACGGAATTAGCGGAAATATTCCCTTTAAAGTCTGCGAGGGTGCCTTTAAGCGCGCCTAAAAGGTAGGCGACGCCTATTCCTCCGTTGCCCTCGTCGGAAATTTTGATTTCTCTCATAACTATAGTTTATGCTTTATCTCGTTTTTAATTTAAGCCTCACGCGGAAATTTTTTTGTCTGTTTTTGCAGACTCGGTAAATAAATTTGTAAATTTCCGAAAAGACTATTACGCTCGACGCCGTCGCTACTATCCTTATCCACACCGAAAGCCCGAGCGGCGTAGCGCCGAAAAACGACGACAAGACCTCGACTATTATAATCTGCAGCAAAAACGTCGCGCCGAATATAAGCACCATGGGTTTATTGTTGCCTATCGCCGAGAAAATACTCTCGCTCCCGACCTTTCTGCAGTTAAACGCGTTGAAGAGTTGGAACATCACGAGCAGCGAGAACACGGCGGTTTCTTTTCCGAGCGGACCCGCGCCGAGAAAATCGTAAAGGTTTTCGGCGACGATAGCGGTTGCCATAAACGCCGCGTGTAGCAGGATTCTTATAAGCATCGTAGAGGTTACGATACTGTCCGTGCGCTTGACGGGTTTCGCGCTCATCAGCGAGTTTCCGCTCTTTTCCATGCCGAGCGTCAGCGCCGGCGGTCCGTCCATGATTATGTCTATCCATAGAAGTTGAATCGCGTTGAACGGGTTTGAAAATCCTAATATAAGGCTCGCTATAACGACGGCCATTGCGGTCAGGTTTACGGAAAGTTGGAACATTATAAACCGCTGAAAATTTCTGTAAATGTTGCGGCCGAAAGAAATGGCTTTTACTATCGTCGAAAACGAATCGTCCAAAAGCACTATATCGCTTGCCTCTTTCGCTATCTCCGAGCCGCTGCCCATCGCGATACCTATATCCGCGTGCTTTATCGCGGGCGCGTCGTTTACGCCGTCGCCGGTAACGGCGACGACTTCTCCCGCCTTTTTAAGTGCCTCTACTACTTTAAGTTTGGTCGCGGGCGTACTGCGCGCGATAACTTTTATATTATAAAGTCGGTCTATAAGTTGTTTTTCGGTCAGATTTTCGAGTTCGGACGCCTCTACGACTTCCGAAAAAGAGGAAACGAGTTTCAGTTCGTAAGCGATTGCTCTTGCCGTATCCTTATTGTCGCCCGTAAGCATTTTAACCGCTATGCCTGCGTCGGTACAGTTTTTTATCGCATCTTTGACGTCGTCTCTGACGGGGTCGGATATTGCGGCAAGCCCGTCGAAGATATAGTCGCCGTCGGTTTTATGCGCAAACGCTATCACGCGCTTTGACTGCGCTTGGTAACTTTTCGCCTCGGATAAAGCGCGGCGCTTAAATTCGGCGCTTGCCTCGGCGAGGTTTACTATCACTTCGGGCGCGCCCTTTATAAAGGTTATGCCCTCTTTTTTGTTTTCGGTAAGCATATACTTTATCGACGAGTTAAACGGAATTACCTCGCCTATAAGCGCGTTATCGCGCATTTTCAGATAATTATACCCGTGTTTTTCCGCCTCTGATATAAGCGCGCACTCGGTCGCCGAGCCGAAGTATTCTACTTTTGATTTGTTCTTTTTGATAACGGCGGTGGAGTTTACCGCGGCGTTTTTGAAAATAAAATCCTCCGCCCCCGCGTAAAATCCGAAAAGGGCGGAAACGGTCATTTGGTTTTTGGTAAGCGTTCCGGTTTTGTCCGAACATATAACGCTTACGCAGCCCACGGTTTCAGCCGCCACGAGTTTACGGATAAGCGCGTTGGATTTGGCTAATTTCAATACGTTTAAAGACAGCGATATAGCCGCGGTCGTCGGCAAGCCTTCGGGAACGGCGGCAACGATCAAGACTATCGCCTCGACGAACGCGTTCTGTACCGAAAAGAAGTCGAAATTGCCGCTTAAATATAGTCTGAAAAGCGACAGCGCGAACACGAACGCCGCCGAAATTCCGCCGATTATCGTTATGGTTTTGCCGAGGCGGGTAAGTTTTTCGTTCAAAGGCGCGGACACGGCGCTTGCGGATTGAATTTCCCCCGCAATTTTTCCCAGTTCCGCCTTTTCGCCTACGGCGGTAACGAGATAACTGCCCGTGCCGTTACTTACGAATGTCCCCGAATATACGCAGTTTTTGCGTTCGGCAAGCGGCGTTTCGCTTTTTAAAATCGCGTCCGCGTCCTTTTTAACGGGCTTGCTTTCGCCGGTTAGGGTAGATTCGTCCACGGCGACGTCGCGAGCGGTTATAAGCCTGCCGTCCGCGATGATCTTGTCGCCGCTTTCAATGAAAACGACGTCGCCGACGACTACTTCGTCCCGTTTTAAAATGACGCGTTTGCCGCCGCGGACAGCCTTTACGCCCACGTTGTCGTAGACTGCTCCGAGCAGGGCGAACGCCTTTTCCGAGCGCCCTTCCATTATGACCGTTAAAAACGCCGAAAGCAAAATGGCAACGAGTATGCCCACGCACTCGAGCGCGTCGCCGTCGCCGCTTTTAAAGTATTTCCCGACGTTGACGCCAACGGTTACCACCCAGGCGAATTCGAGAATGATAAGCGTCGGCTCGGACAGAGCCTCCAACAGCCGTTTGAAAAAACTTTTGCGTTTTTTCTTTTCGATACGGTTATAGCCGTATCTTTCGCCGTTACTACTTGCCTTTTCGTTCGTAAGCCCTGAACTTACGTTTGAAGAAACCGATTCAGCCGCGGATTTTGCGGAAACAGCGTGAAATTCCATAGCATTATATGTATATTAAATCGGCGCGCGCTATATTCTTAAAACCCGCTTATCGCGCCGCATAAACCTCGGCGGGAGCAAAAAGACCGTTAAAATATCAAAAACGCTTGACATCGCTCGCGGGCGAGGATATAATCTATATTGTAAGGGTGCGCGTATGCGCGCAAAAGGGATATCCCTTTCTTTTGCCTTCGGCAAAAGATTTCGTTAACGACGAAAACCGTAAAAATTTTAAAAGAGCGCTAAACCGCTTGACAAAATTTCGGGGGGGGGTAATATTGATATACTTAAAAACAAAAAATAAGGAAGGAGAAAGAAAATGAAGAAACTCATTACGGCTGTGCTTATGCTCGTATGCGCTTTCAGCGTAGCGGCGTTTGCGTCCTGTACGGAAAAGATCGAATCTTCTTCGGTCGGCGGCGACCACACCGAACACGTCTGGGAGGAGACCGAGGCGGCTATAGCGGCAACTTGCGAAACGCCCGGCAAAACCGCCACGAAAAAATGTTCGGTTTGCGGCGAGACCACGGGCGGCGAGGAAATAGCGGCGCTCGGACACGACTTCGTCGTTACGACCGTCAAAGTCGACCCCGACTGCGAGCATAAAGGCGCGGAGGCGATAGAAACTTGTACGCGTTGTAAGGCAACGCGCGGCGGCGAGGAGATAGATGCGCTCGGGCACACCGCGGGCGAATGGATCACTACCAAAGAGCCTACTTGTACGGAAAAGGGCAGCAAACATAAACTTTGTACCGTTTGCGGCGAAGAAATCGA
>CAMOXE010000040.1 GCA_946628865.1 uncultured Clostridia bacterium
CGCGTCCATCTTGCGGTCGAGTTCCGCGCTCTTTTCCGCACAGTCCAACAGTTCTTTTCCGTCCTCTTCGGTCAAGGAATTGCCTTTTTTATAGCGAAGTTGATGCTCTAAACTCGCCCAAAAGTCCATCGCTATGGTCCGAAACTGTATCTCCGCTTTGACGTGCTTTTTCTCGTTTTCCAAAAATATCGGCACCGATACTATCAAATGCAGACTTCTGTAGCCGTTTTCTTTCGGATTTTCGATATAGTCTTTTTTAGTTATAAGCGTTATGTCGTCTTGCTTTAAAAGTGCGTCCGAAAGCATATACACATCCTCGAGGAAAGGGCAGATAACTCTTATCCCGGCAATGTCGGTTATAAAATCTTTTACGTCGGTTTCGCTAAACGATACGCCTCGGCGCAACGTTTTCATGTATAAACTTATCGGGTCTTTTAAACGAGTCTTTATCGAACTAATCGGGTTGCGATCGAATTTCAGTTTAAATTCTTCGTTTAAAACGTTGAACTTGGTCTCGATTTCCATCATCGCGCATCTGTATTCGAGCATCATCTTTGAAAACCACTCGTTGACCGCGATTACGTCTTTTATCTTTATTTCGTCGATAACGTTTATCGACGGCGTTTTTTCGCTTATTTTTTCTTTCATACTCACGATATATTTTATTCGGGGATAGATATAGAAGTTTATTCTTAAAGTTTTTCAAAATCGTCTGCGCCGTGCTTGCAAAGCGGGCAAACGAAGTCGTCGGGCAGTTCCTCGCCCTCGTAGACGTAGCCGCAGATCTTACAGACGTAACCTTTTTTCTTTTCTTCCTGCGGCTGAGGCTTCGGCTTGACGTTATCGAAATAATACTCGTAAGTCATGGGCTTTTCGTCCGAAAGCGTTTTCGCCTCGACAACTTCGGCGATAAACAGGGTATGCGTTCCGAAGTCTTTCATTGCAACTACTTCGCCGGAGATAAATCCGCAAGTGTTCTCGGTCAGATATTTTATCCCGTTAGCGCTGACTGCGGTTTTGTCAAAACCGTCGAATTTATCTACGTCTCTACCGCTTGCAAATCCGAAACGAGTGAAAGTGTCGAACGTTTCCTTTTGCGAGATTATGCAAGCGTTGAATTTCTTGGTCTTAGCGATTACGTCGCAAGAGTAATTCGCTTTGTTTACCGCAAGGGCTATGCGTTTGGGCGAATCGGTAAGTTGAATCACGGTATTTACGATACAGCCGTTGTCCTTTTCGCCTTTCGTCGTAAGGACGTAGAGTCCGTAACTTAATTTAAAGAACGCAGTCTTGTCTATCGCGCCGTCCGCCTCGCTGCTTTCGATTGCGGCAACGACTATTTCTTTGGATATTTCGTCCGCCAAAGCGAGAATATTGTCCCTCGTCGCGGCTTTTACGGACGACAAAATTTTAACCGTTTCGCCTAAAATTACGCAGTTTTTAAGGGTGGAAAGTTTGTCTTTAATGAGTTTTCCCGCAGTCGGCGCCCAACTTCCGTTTTCTATTACCGCAAACGATCTGTTTGCTATGCCGTGAGCGGCAAGGTCGCTCAAGAAATTCTCCATATTGACGAAAATGCCCGCGTTATAGGTCGTAGAGGCTATCGCTATATGGCTGAACTTAAACGCTTCGGCAATGAGGTAAGAAACGTCTGTTTTCGAGACGTCGTAAACCGCGACGTTTTTAACTCCGTTTTCGTTTAATCTCGCGGCGAATATTTCCGCGGCGTTTTCGGTGTTCCCGTAAACGGACGCGTATACAACGAGTACGCCTCGGGTTTCCGGCGTATAAGTAGACCATAAATTATATTTTTCAAGTAAATAATTGATATTGTTTCGCCAGACAAGTCCGTGTAGCGGACATATTCTCTTTATTTCGAGCGTTGCGGCTTTTTTAAGCGCCGTCTGAACCTGAACGCCGTACTTTCCGACTATATTCGTATAATATCTGCGCATTTCTTCGGTATATGCACCTTTATACTTTATTTCGTCAGCGTAGAGATTTCCAGAAACCGCTCCGAACGAGCCGAACGCGTCGGCAGAAAAAAGAGTTTTTGAATATTCGTCGTAAGTCATCATAACTTCCGGCCAATGTACCATCGGCGCGTCCACGAAATGAAGAACGTGTTTCCCAAGAGATAGCGCGTCGCCCTCTTTTACGATATGATAGTTCGGCTTAAAATCAAAATAGTTGCCGATCATTGCGGATATTTTCGCGTTGCACACGACGGTTGCGTCGGGGTAGTCTTTTAAAATCTCGTAAAGCGTCGCGCTGTGGTCGGGCTCCATGTGATTTACCACGATATAGTCGAGCGTCTTGCCTCCGAGCGCGCACGCGAGATTCTCTTTAAACTGCTTTTCGCAGGACTTGTCCACGGTATCTATCAAACACGTCTTTTCGTCGTCGATAAAATACGAGTTGTACGATACGCCGTCCGGAACGGGGTATACGTTTTCAAATAAAGCGATACGTCTGTCGTTCGCCCCTATATAAATAATATCGTCGTCTAATTTTCTTATATTTTGCATCTTTTATCTCCTATAAACTTTTTAAATAATTGAATATCGTAGTTCAGTACCAGTTCGTCCGGGAAATCAATTGCCTTAAGGATTTTTATCGAATCGTCAAAGTCGGCAATCCGGTCTTTGCCGTGGCTGTCGCTGCCGAGTACGATATATACTCCCTTTCGTTTGCACAGATACAGCATTTCGACAAGAAACGGGATATTCGGCTCTCTGTAACCGCTTTTGCTTATTCCCGCGGAATTAAGTTCGAGCGCGGTAGAAGTTTCCTTTGCCGCGTCGGTAAGCGCGTGCGCGTTCAATGAAAAAGTCGGGTCGTCGGGGTGTCCCACTACGTTTACGAACGGATTTTTCATAGCGTTTATAATCGCCGCCGTGTCCGCGCTTTCGCTTGACGGTTTAAAAACGTCTTTATGTAAACTCGCAATCGAAAAATCCAAACAGGACAAAACGTCGCCGTCAAGGTCGACATCTCCGTTTTGGTTTATAACGTTTAGTTCCGCGCCGTAGATGATCTTAACGCCGAAACGCTCTTTAGGCGCGTAGCGCAGATTTCTGAAATAACTCGCGTTCGTCGTCCCTATCATAGCGGGGGCATGCTCGGTTATACAGAGGTACTTTAAACCGATTTCAGCCGCCTTTTTTGCCAAGTCGGTAATCGTATCTTTGGTATGATGACCGCTCGAAACCGAGTGGGTATGAACGTCAAAATATACTTGCATATTTAAATTATAACTCTTTTCTCTGCAAAAAACAACAAATTTAACATAATTTGCAAATTTTTTTAGTATAAAACCACAAAAAACAACATTTAAAAAATAAAAAAACTTGAAATTTTGTTGTTTTGTGTTGACATTGCCGAAAATATGTATTATAATATAACCATAGTCGGGCAAGTTGAGATTATCCGATATATTGTTATGAGGTAAAAATGCTGACGGAAGATATTGTGCAAAGCAAGGAAAAAATGCGTATAGTTCAAGAACTCGTACCCGGTAAACAGGTATCGCTTGCGCACGTCATTGCAAACCCCGACAAAATAATGTACAGAAAACTCGGTCTTAACCCGCAG
>CAMOXE010000041.1 GCA_946628865.1 uncultured Clostridia bacterium
CAAAGACCAAACCGACGCCTTGAAAGCGAGACTTCGCGCCGGAGAAACGCTCGACGATATTATGTTCGACGCTTTCGCGGTCGTGAGAGAGGCTGCGTACAGAGTTCTCAATATGCGCCACTACCCCGTCCAACTTATGGGCGGAATATGCGTTCACCAAGGCAGAGTCGCGGAACTTAAAACGGGCGAAGGTAAAACGCTTATGGCAACTCTACCCGCGTATCTTAACGCGCTCTCGGAAAAGGGCGTGCATATAGTAACCGTAAACGACTATCTCGCAAAGCGCGACGCAGAGTGGATGGGAAAAGTCTACAGGTTTTTAGGGCTTACCGTCGGCGTAAACGTTCACGATATGACAGACGATCAAAAACGCGAGGCGTATAACTGCGACATTACCTACGGCACGAACAACGAATTCGGCTTCGATTACTTGAGAGACAATCTCAAAAACAACATCAAAGCGATGGTCCAGCGCGGACTTAACTTCGCAATCGTCGACGAAGTGGACTCTATCCTCATCGACGAGGCGAGAACTCCGCTCATAATTTCGGGCAGAGGCGAAAAGTCGTCTACGCTTTATATCGATTGCAACCGTTTCGTCAAGACGCTGAAAGCCGACGAAGATTTCACGCTGGACATAAAGGATAAATCCGTGCAGTTGACCGAGTCGGGCGCGAGAAAAGCGGAAAAATTCTTCAATATCGAAAACTTCGCGGACGTGGAAAACGCGGAACTCAGTCACCACGTTCAGCAAGCGTTAAAGGCGCATCACATATTCAAACGCGACAGCGACTATATCGTAAGCGACGGCGAAATCATTATCGTCGACGAGTTTACGGGCAGACTTATGATAGGCAGACGGTACTCCGACGGCTTGCATCAGGCGATCGAGGCGAAAGAAAACGTTACCATCCGCAACGAAAACAAGACGTATGCCACTATCACTTTCCAAAACTATTTCAGACTTTACTCCAAACTCTCCGGCATGACGGGAACGGCTAAAACCGAAGAGGAAGAATTTCGCACGATATACGGTCTCGACGTTTTGGAGATCCCGACGAACAAACCCGTACAAAGGCAAGATATGCCGGACATGATCTTCTCGACGTATGCGGGGAAACTCCGCGCGATAATCCGCGAGATAATAGAACGCCACGAAAAGGGGCAACCGATCCTTGTCGGTACCGTTACGGTAGAAAAGTCCGAGGAAATTTCGAGATGGCTACTTAAAAACAAGATAAAACACAACATACTAAACGCGAAAAACCACAAGCGCGAGGCGGAAATAATCGCGCAAGCGGGCAAGAAAGGCGCCGTAACCATCGCGACGAACATGGCGGGCCGTGGAACGGATATACTGCTCGGCGGTAACCCCGAATACCTCGCCAAACAAGACCTCAGAAACGAAGGCGTTTCGGAGGACCTTATAGACGTAGCGACTTCTTACGTCCAAGACGTTTCGGACGAGGCTAAAAAAGTTCGCGAACACTACAGAGAACTCTACGCCGAACACGAGGCGGTAACCGAAAAGGAAAAGCAAGAAGTTATCGCTCTCGGCGGCTTGCACATTATCGGCACCGAGCGCCACGAGTCGAGAAGAATCGACAACCAACTTCGCGGACGTTCGGGACGTCAAGGCGATCCCGGCTCCTCACTGTTCTTCATTTCGCTCGAGGACGACCTCGCAAAACGTTTCGGCGGCGAAAGACTTCAAGGCATTTACAACGCGTTTAAAGTGGACGAGGATACGCCTTTGCAATCGAAAATGCTATCGCGCTCTATTGAAAACGCGCAAAGAACAATCGAGGGCAAAAACTTCGGCATAAGAAAGCATATACTCCAATACGACGACGTAATGAACACTCAGCGTAAGGTAATGTACGAGGAGAGGATGAAAGTCCTCCGCGGCGACAACGTCCATCAAGACGTTTTAAACCTCATACCCGACTACGTCACGGAAATTATCGACGCAAACGTCCCGAGAGGTCAAGAGCCTGCCTCGTGGGATAAAGACAAACTCAACAAGGCACTCGAAGAACGCGCTCTTCCGCCGGAAACAGAATTTATCACCGAGGACGTGCTTAATAACTGGGATTACGACTATATAGTAAGTCAAACTATCGATAAAGTAATTTCTTGTTACGAAGAGAAAATCGAGAGATATAAGGACGACGGCATAGACTATCACGAATTCGAGAGATTTATCTTTTTAAGAGTCGTAGACAACAAATGGATAGACCATATCGACGCCATGGACAAACTAAAGCGCGGAATTTCTTTAAGAGGCTACGCCAACGAGGACCCGGTTATAGCCTACAAGAAAGAAGGACTTGAAATGTTCGAGGATATGACGGCGAGCATACAGGAAGAAGTGGTAATGCTGCTGCTCAAGTCCGAAATAAAGAAAAACGAGCCTAAAAAAGAAGAAAAACGCGACCTTGTCGAAAGCGGCGGCAGTACGGGCGGTTCTTCTGCGCCGATAGTAAAAACCGCCACGGTAGGGCGCAACGACCCTTGCCCTTGCGGTAGCGGAAAGAAATATAAAAACTGCCACGGCAGATAATTTTTGCGATTAAATTGTTTTCGGCAAGGGTCGTTTTAGCCGCCTTCGGCGGCGTAGCGAGCGGTAGCGAGCAAAGTTATATATTTATCGTTTTTGCGTTTGAACGTCAGTTCAAACTATGAAAACGCTTGCGTTTTTCAAAAACAAGCCCTTGCCCATGCGGGTCAGGTAAGAAATACAAAAACTGCCACGGCAGATAATATTACTATAAAAACCAACGTGGAAGTAAAAACGATTGCGGCGAGAATAAAAGAAACGCGTCTTGACAATAATCTTTTTCAGCAAAAATTCGGAGAAACCCTGTCGACTTCACAAGACACTGTTTCTCTCTGGGAAAAAGGTAAAAGTTTACCTACGGCAGATTTTATAATCGCCATATGCAAAACTTTTAACGTATCAGCTGATTATTTATTAGGATTAGCGGATTAATCATTATGGAATTTTTATCGGATTTTCTGTTTGAACTTATCTTGACTTTGCTCTTCGACGGCTCGGTCGAGATAGTTAAAAACAAAAAACTGAATATTTGCTTGAGAATTGCCGCAGCAGCGATTTTGATTACCGTAATTGCGGGAATACTTATATCGCTTTTAATCGTCGGAATAATTATAATGGTAAAAGGCGAGTATCTCTTTTACGGCGCAATAATCGTCGCGCTCGACGCCTTAATGATAGTTTTCGCAATAAAAAAACTCGTCAAAACCGTAAAAAAATTCAAAAAATAACGAAATAACGGGCTACCGCAAAAGCGGCAACCCGTTTCTTTTTTTAACGATAGAGGCGGTCGCTTTTGCGATCGCTCCGTTTTATATCACAATTAAAGCAGCGGAATTTTTTCCAAATAGATTATATCCTTTCTGTCCGCCGCAGCGCCCTCAGCCAATACGAACGCGCGCTTATAAATCTGCCCGCCCGCTTTCTCTACGAGTGCCTCTAAGCCCTTAAGACTTTCGCCGGTAGATATAACGTCGTCGACAATTCCGACTTTTTTACCCTTTAATATGTCAGTATCGTGCTTGGAAAGATATAGCGTTTGCGGAGTTCCGGTAGTTATCGACGAGCCGTATTCCACCGAAATGCCGTCTTGCATATATAACTTTTTCGACTTTCTCGCCACGGCGTAATAGTGGTGTCCGACTTCTCTTGCCACGACGTGCGTGAGTTGCAAGCCCTTTGATTCCGCGGTAATCAAAACGTCGCAATCGGTAAGGTATTTAGCGAGTTGTTTGCCGCAATACTCCGTCATCTCGGAGTTCCCGTGCAGACAGAAAAACGCAATGTTTATTCCGTTCGGCAAAGGAAGAATCGGCAAAGAGGCTTTGTATCCGACTATATCGATATCCAAAAATTTATTATCCATTTTCATCTCTCCACTGAGATATTTTATCACTTTTGCCGAACTATTGCAAGCGTTTTAAGCGATAAAGGCGCGCCACGCTCAGAATAATACGAAATAAACTGCATAATAAAAATAAAAAAATAAAAAAACAATTAAAAACTCTTGCAAAAAAAAATATAATATGTTATCATATACAAGCAAAACAAACACGGCCTCATGGTCAAGCGGTTAAGACGCTGCCCTCTCACGGCAGAATCCGGGGTTCGAGTCCCCGTGGGGCTACCATAGCAAAAGACACGGCTTTTTGCCGTGTCTTTTGCTATGGTAGCCCCACGATTCGGGAAACTCGTTACGCTTGTCGCTCGTATGTCCGCCCAAAGGTCGGCAGGCAAATACCTGTATACCGGACAATAATACAAACTGACGCAAGTTAATATTCTCGTTTTTATTTGTTTGAGGCGCGGGGAAAACGGTTGACGATAAAGGCGCGAGCGGTATTTTTCCGCTCGCGCCCTTTGTTATTCGTTTTATTTGCCGATTTCGCTTATATCGTAAGGAGTAGTCTGATATACGAAGTTGAGCCAATTCATATACAGCAGGTTCGCCGCGGACGCCCAACTCATGTTTATCTTGCCGAACGGCTCGCCGACGTAGTAGTTTTCGGGCGGAGCAATAGACAGCCCCTTGTCCAAATCTCGCTTGTACTCTTTTTCGAGAGTGTCTCTGTCGTATTCGACGTGTCCCGTAATGAACAAAAATCTCTCGTCTTTCGATCGGATTATAGTCGTCCCCGCCTTGTCGGATTTTGCAAGAACGACGAGGTCCTTGCATTTCCCCACGGCGGTTTCGTCGATTGCGGAGTGACGGGAATGCGGAATGTAAAATCTGTCGTTAAAACCCTTTAAAAGTCTGTCGTATTCCACAGTCTTATAATGCTCGAATATCCCGAACATCTTAGCGGAAAGCGGCTCTTTTTTTATGCCGTAGTAGTAATACAGCGCCGCTTGCGCGCCCCAGCATATGAACATCGTACTGGTTACGTTGCGCCTTGCGAACTCGAAAATATCTTCGAGTTCTTTCCAATACTTCACTTCCGAAAACGGCAGATCCTCTACGGGTGCGCCCGTTACTATCATGCCGTCGAACTTTCTGTCCTTTATCTCCGAAAACTGCTTGTAAAACTTCTCTAAATGCTCTATAGGCGTGTTTTTGCCGACGTAACTCTCGGTCGATACGAGCGTAATATTTACCTGCAACGGCGAATTCGACAGCAGGCGCAAAAGTTGAGTTTCAGTCACTATCTTCGTCGGCATCAGATTGACGACCGCTATCTCAAGCGGGCGTATATCCTGGCTCGTCGCGCGTTTTTCGGTTATTACGAATATGTTTTCCGCCTGTAAAATCTTAGTGGCGGGTATGTCCTTGGGTACTACTATCGGCATTTAATTTCTTCCTTAAATTTTATCGAGCGCTTGCGCTATATCCTCTATTAAATCATCCGCGTTTTCTATTCCGCACGAATACCTTATAAGCGTCGGCGAAATTCCCGCCTCGGCAAGTTGCGTATCGGTAAGTTGACGGTGGGTAGTTGACGCAGGGTGCAGACAACACGTCCTCGCGTCAGCGACGTGCGTTTCTATCGCGGCGACTTTTAAATTGCACATAAATTTCTCCGCGTCCGCTTTCGTGCCTTTTAACGCGAAACTAAGCACGCCGCAAGAGCCGTTCGGCAAGTACTTTTGCCCGAGTTCGTAATACTTATCGCCCTTAAGTCCGCAATAGCGCACCCACTCCACTTTCTCGTGAGCCGCTAAAAATTCCGCGACTTTTTGTCCGTTTTCGCAATGCCGTTTCATGCGGAGGTGTAAACTCTCTAAACCGAGATTTAAGTAAAACGCGTTCTGCGGAGATTGTATAGATCCGAAATCGCGCATAAGTTGCGCCGTGGCTTTGGTTATAAAAGCGCCGCCCATGCCGAATCTCTCGGCGTATACTATCCCGTGATAACTGTCGTCCGGCGTTGTAAGCCCCGGAAATTTCTCTTTATGCGCCATCCAATCGAACTTTCCGCCGTCGATTATCGCGCCGCCTACCGCCGCGCCGTGACCGTCCATATATTTTGTCGTCGAGTGCGTAACTATATCCGCGCCCCACTCTATGGGTCTGCAGTTTATAGGCGTGGCAAAAGTGTTGTCGACTATGAGCGGAACGCCGTGTTTATGCGCGGCTTTGGCAAATTTTTCGATGTCCAATACCGAGCAAGCGGGGTTGGCTATCGTCTCGCCGAACACCGCTTTCGTATTCGGTTTAAACGCCGCGTCGAGTTCTTCCTCGGTCGCGTCGGGGGAAACGAAGGTGAAGTCTATACCCATCTTCTTCATGGTTACGGCAAAGAGATTGAACGTTCCGCCGTAAATCGTCGCGCTGGACACGACGTGGTCGCCGCAAGTGGCGACGTTGAACACCGCGAAAAAGTTCGCCGCTTGCCCCGACGAAGTGAGCATCGCAGCCGTTCCGCCTTCTAATTCGGCAATTTTTGCCGCAACGTAGTCGTTAGTCGGATTCTGAAGTCTGGTATAAAAATACCCGCTCGCCTCCAAATCGAAGAGTTTACCCATCGCTACGCCCGTGTCGTATTTAAAAGTCGTACTCTGGATAATGGGAATTTGCCTCGGTTCGCCGTTTTTCGGCGCGTATCCGCCTTGTACGCAAGTCGTCTCTATTCTTTTCTTTGACATGATTTCCGTCCTTTATTGCCTCAAGGCAATTAATATTGTACTATATTATTATTTTTTTTACAAGTATTTTCAACTCAAATTACATAATTATCGCCGCTGTCTTTATTCATAAGTCCGGCTATAGTTATTCCGCTGAAATAATCGCGTATGACTTTATAAAAATTTTCCCACATCGGGAGAGTTTTGCATTCCGCCGCGCGTATACACGGCTCTGCGGATTTATCGAGACAGGTTATCGGCGCCAAATCGCCTTCGGTACTTACCAAAACGTCCCAAGCGGTTATATCTTCCGCATCTCGCTTTAATTTATAACCGCCGCCCTTGCCGTGTTGTGCGTCGAGCAGGTCGGATTTAGTGAGGTCGGTCATTATCCCCTCGAGATATTTTTGAGATATTTCTTGTCTTGCGACTATGTCTCTAAGCGGAATATAGTTCTCTCCGCTGTGTTCCGCCAAATCTATCATTACCCTCAGCGCGTATCTGCCTTTCGTGGAAATTTTCATCTTTTTCTCCGTTTTCAGTCTTGGAATAGCGGCGTAGACAAGTATCTGTCGCCGGTATCGGGCAATATCACCACTATGTTTTTGCCGATGTTTTCGGGGCGTTTCGCTATCTCTATCGCAGCCCATGCCGCCGCGCCGGACGAAATGCCAACGAGTACCCCTTCGCGTTTGCCGATAAGTTTACCCGTCGCGAACGCGTCGTCGTTATCGACCGCTATTATCTCGTCGTAAACCTTCGTATTCAAGACTTCGGGAATAAAGCCCGCGCCTATACCTTGTATCTTGTGCGCGCCCGCAACGCCGGTGGATAGCACCGCGCTCGTTTTCGGCTCGACCGCAACGACTTTTACCTCGGGGTTCTTACTCTTTAAATATTCTCCCGCACCGGTTATCGTGCCGCCCGTACCGACGCCCGCAACGAGAAAATCGACTTCCCCGTCCGTATCTTCGTATATCTCCGGTCCCGTAGTCTCGAAATGTATTTTCGGGTTTGCGGGGTTTATAAACTGTCCCGGTATAAACGAGTTCGGCGTTTCGGCGGCTATCTCTTCCGCTTTCGCTATCGCGCCTTTCATACCTTTCGTGCCGTCTGACAAAACGAGTTCGGCGCCGTAAGCCTTCATAAGTTGCCTGCGCTCGACGGACATCGTCTCCGGCATTACTATTATTATCCTGTACCCCTTCGCCGCCGCGATAGAGGCGAGACCTATGCCCGTATTCCCCGAAGTCGGCTCGATAATTACCGAGTCGGGCTTTAAAATGCCCTTTTCTTCCGCGTCCTCTATCATCGCTTTCGCGATACGGTCTTTTATAGACCCCGCGGGGTTGAAATATTCGAGTTTAGCGTAAATTTTCGCTTTCAGACCCAACTCTTTTTCTATATGCGTGAGTTCCAAGAGCGGCGTTTTGCCGACGAGCTGGTCGGCTGAAGAGTAAATCTTAGACATTTTCTTCTCCTTTAACCTATCAACTTGGTAGGTTAGTATGATTATAGCACGGTTCTAACTTTTCGTCAAGCGTTTTTAAGGTGTTTCCGAAAAAAAAATCGCGCCCCGAAATTTCGGAGCGCGATAGAAATCGCAATAATTATCTCTTCGAGAACTGCGCAGCGCGACGCGCTTTCTTCAAGCCGTACTTCTTTCTCTCTTTCATTCTCGGGTCTCTCGTCAAGAACCCCGCTTTTTTAAGCGCGGGACGAAGATCCGCTTCCGCTACTACGAGCGCACGCGCTATGCCGTGACGGATCGCGCCTGCCTGACCGGTAAATCCGCCGCCTACGACGTTTACGAATACGTCGTATTTGGTCTCGGTCTCGGTAAGTACGAGCGGTTGCTTTATTATAAGTTTAAGAGTATCGAGATCGCAATACTCGTCGATAGTCCTGCCGTTTATAGTGATGGCGCCGTTGCCGCCCGGTACGAGTCTTACTCTCGCTACCGCGCTCTTTCTTCTGCCGGTACCCCAGTACTGTAATTTCTTCTTTACGGATACTTTTGCCATTTTCATTTACCTCCGCTTACTTTCCGAGTTTTAACTCGATAGGCTGTTGCGCCTGATGATTATGCTCCGCACCCTTGTATACGCGAAGTTTTTTAAGCATCTGTCTGCCGAGTCTGTTCTTGGGGAGCATTCCCTTGACCGCCTCGTAAACCGCTAAATCCGATTTGTCGGCGAGCATCTTCGCATACGGAATCTGCTTAAGTCCGCCAACGTAACCGGTATGGTAAGTGTAAAGTTTCTGCTCGGGTTTCTTGCCCGTCAATACTACTTTGTCGGTGTTTAATACGATAACGAAATCGCCGGTGTCGACGTTCGGGGTAAACGTAGGCTTATTCTTGCCGCGAAGGATCATGGCGACTTGGCTCGCAAGTCTTCCGAGAACCATATCCGTGGCGTCTACTACATACCACTTTCTCTCTACCGTTTCATTGGTAGCCATATATGTCTTCATAGATTTTCTCCGAATATTGATTATTTTTTTGGTTTACGGCGACGCGCTGCCGTCCGAGGGGCATGTTCTTCCGACGCACATTTCGCCATAATAGCCAAAATATTTTAATAAATTTTGCGAACTTTGTCAAGCGTTTTTTACCCGATTTGAGAATTTTTATTAAATTTTACCCTTAAATCCGCGTTATTTTAAATTTCGGCAAAGGAGGCGCCGTCCCGAAACGGAACGGCGCTTCCTTTGCCGAAAGATTTTACGATCACCTCTTCAATCTTTCATTAAACTCTTTTATACCCTCCTCGACGTAACGCCGCTGAGTAGGATTCAGATAATCCAAAAGCGCAAGCAGTTCGCCGACGTGGACCATCTCCTCGTGCATTATATCCCTCCACGTCGCGTTGGCGACCGGATCGTCGCTCGTATGTATATGGTCGGCGTAATCTATTATCGCCTGAATTTCGCCGATCAGATCCCTCCTGGCGCTTTGAAGAACTTCGTAGTTGACTCCGTTGCCGACGACGGACGCCGCAGCGACGTTTTCGTTCTCGCCGTCGTTACCGAAAAAATTGAACATATAGGTTAGTACTCCTATACTTATTATATTTACAGCTATACAAACTTGTTACGTTTACGACAAGCCGAATTAAGTCCCCTGTAATTATAGGCGCGACGTCCAACAAGGTACAGTCATGTTTAAGTTTATTTACAAGTATTTGAGTTGCGGTACGGTTTTTCTTGACAAATCCACGGTTTTATGTTACCTTATATAAAATATCGTATAAAACGCCGAACGAGGTAAAACCATGAAAAACGACGAAACTATTCATATCCCGGAGATTTTATTGCCGAAATTTCATTTAGACGCGGAAAAAATGCGGAAGTGGTCTGTTATCGCCTGCGATCAGTTCACTTCGGACAAAGACTATTGGCTTAGTCTCGATAAAGAAATCGGCGACGCGCCGTCTACGCTGAGGCTAATCTACCCCGAGGCGTTTCTTTCGGAAAGCGAGCCGGAAAAGCGTATCGAAAAGATAAACGCCGAAATGGAAGAATACTTGCGTCGGGGCGTTTTCACGCGCCTTGACGGCGGATTTATAATAACCGAACGCGAAACCGAATTCAGAAAGGAAAAGCGCTACGGAATAATGCTGGCGGTCGACCTCGAAAAGTATTCTTACGCGCCGAAGTCGGACGCGGCGATACGCGCCTCGGAAGCGACCGTTCCCGAAAGGCTGCCGCCGAGAATAAAGATTCGCCGCAACGCCAAAATAGAACTTCCGCACGTTATGCTATTATACAACGCCCGCGAAGAAGAGATTTTCGGCAGGTTTTTATCGAATAATCAACTTATAGGCGGGGATTTGGTGTACGACTTCGATTTGAACGCTCACGGCGGGCATCTTCGCGGTCGGTACTACGGCGGCGATAAAGCAAGCGAGATAGCGGACAATTTATACCGCACGGCGGGCGAAATGATCTTCGCCGTGGGCGACGGAAACCACTCACTCGCGACGGCGAAAAAGTGTTGGGAAGAAATAAAGGAAACTCTTCCCGAGAACGAGCGCGAAACGCACCCGGCGAGATTTGCGCTATGCGAGGCGGTCAGCATATACTCTCCCGCGCTCGTGTTCGAGCCGATTTACAGATTCGTTTCGGGAGTGGACAAGGAAAAGTTCATCGCGTTTATCCGCACCGATAAAACTCTTTCTTCCGCATACGAAAAGCAAAACGGCGTCTTTGCGTTTGACGCGAACGACCAAGTCGAACTTATCCGCGCGTTAGACAAGAAAATCGCGCAATACTTAAAAGAAAACGGCGGAGAGGTAGATTATATCCACGGCGAAAGCGCGCTCTGCGCCCTTGCCGAAAACGGAATAGGGTTTTTAAACGGCACCGTTTCAAAAGACGGGTTTTTTGCCGAAATAGTGAAAAACGGCTCTCTTCCGAAAAAGACGTTTTCAATGGGCGAAGGCAGAGAAAAGCGCTATTACACCGAATGCAAGATGATTGCGCTCAAGTAGGCTAAGGCGTCGGAATCAAGACGCACGATAAACGCGTAACGACGGCGGCGAAATAAGAAAATTTAATAACACCTATTAGCACAAACTATCGATTAATCGCATATTATATTTGTAATATGCGTTTTTTTATGATATAATATATACTACTCATTTTTTAAGGGGCTGAGACAAAATGGCTGAAACACTCGCGCGTAAAATCTTAAAATCGCATATAGTAAGCGAAAACGAAACAGATAACGTTATAACGATAAAAATCGACCGCACGTTGACTCAGGACGCAACGGGGACGATGGCGTATCTCGAATTCATGAGTTTCGGGCTTGACAAAGTCAAGACCGAACTTTCGGTATCCTACGTCGATCACAACACCTTGCAAAACGGTTTTATGAACGCCGACGACCACAAATTTTTGCAGACCGTCGCGGACAAGTACGGGATAGTTTTTTCAAAAGCGGGAAACGGAATATGTCATCAAGTGAACGTGGAGAGATTCGCAAAGCCGGGAACGACGCTTTTAGGGTCGGACTCGCACACTCCGACTTCCGGCGCGGTAGGCGCGATAGCGATCGGCGCGGGAGGCTTAGACGTAGCGTGCGCGATGGCGGGAAAGCCGTTCTTGATGGTCAACCCCAAAATAGTCGGCGTAAAACTTACGGGCAAACTGCGTAAAGGCGTAGCCGCGAAAGACGTCATTTTATACCTTATCGGGAAGATGACGACCAAAGGCGGAGTAAACAAGATAATAGAATATTACGGCGATGGCGTAAAGACTTTGAGCGTACCCGAACGCGCCACGATATGCAATATGGGCGCGGAAGTGGGCGCGACGACGTCGCTGTTCCCGTCGGACGAGATAACGCGGGAGTTTTTTGCTCTTCAGTCACGCTCGGAGGACTTTTTGCCGCTGTCTGCGGACGAGGGCGCGACTTACGACGAAAACGTAGAAATAGATTTATCCGAAATAGTGCCGTATGCGGCTTGTCCGAATTCTCCGGACAACGTGAAACCGATTTCCGAACTATCCTCGGTTAAGGTAGACCAGGTTTTGATAGGCAGTTGCACGAACTCCGGTTACGGCGATTTCGTCAAAGTCGCCTCGATTTTAAAAGGGCGCAAAGTACATAAAGACGTATCGCTCGCGATAGCGCCGGGAAGCCAGCAAGTACTGAGAATGATAGCGAAGAACGGGATTTTGGACGTACTGTTATCCGCGGGGGCAAGAATACTCGAATCCGCCTGCGGACCGTGCATAGGCATGGGGCAATCGCCGTCTACGGACGGAGTGTCGCTGAGGACTTTCAACCGCAACTTCTACGGCAGGAGCGGCACTAATTCCGCTAAAGTATACCTCGTATCGCCCGAAGTCGCGGCGCTTTCCGCAGTAAAGGGCTACGTTTCCTCGCCGATAGGTATGGATTTGGATCTTTTCCCGCAAGACGTCGACTACCCGACTTGCGAAAATCTCCTGTTTAAACCGACCTTTAAGAGCGAAGTGGTAATGGGACCGAACATCAAGCCTCTACCGAAGTTTTTACCGATTGAAAAGGATTTCACGGCGAAAGTCGTCATCTCGCTCGAGGACAATATAACGACCGATCACATAATGCCCGCGGGAGCGAAAGTATTGCCGTACAGGAGCAATATCGAAAAAATATCCGAATTCGTATTCTCGAATATAGACGAAAAGTTTTCAAAAAGGTGCAAAGAACTCGGCAGCGGAATAATAGTTGCAAAGCAGAACTACGGTCAAGGCTCGAGCCGCGAACACGCGGCGATCGCGCCGAGATTTCTCGGAATAAAGGCGGTCATTGCCTCGTCGTTTGCGAGGATTCACCGCAAAAACCTGATAAACTTCGGAATAATACCCATAGAACTCGATATCGAGGCGGATATGTACGACGAGATAAACGTCAAATTCGACCGCAACACCGTTTGGGTAACGAACAAAACTAAAAACAAGGAGTATAAAGCGACAAACAACCTTTCCGACGAGGAATACGAACTAATCGCCGTCGGCGGGTTGCTCAACACTTTTTAATATAAGACTATGAACGATTTCCTCTCATTAGAATATGAAAGACTTTTGCAAGACGGCAAAATACCGCCCGAACTCTACGGCGTATACAAGGTAAAAAAGGGGCTGAGAAACGAAAACGGCACGGGGGTTTTGGTAGGACTTACCAAGGTCTCGGACGCGTCCGGCTATTTCGTAGACGGCGACAAAAAAATACCGAAAAAAGGTAACCTTTATTACAGAAACCTCGACGTTTCGGAAGTGGTAAAACTTGCGGGAAACGATTTCGGATATGAAAAGACTTGTTTCTTACTTCTTTTCGGACATTACCCTTACGAGAAAGAGGCGGTCGATTTTTCGAGACTGTTAAAGTCGCATTACGATTTGCCGGTCGGGTTTTTGGAGAACATTATTCTCCCCCACCCTTCCAACTCGCTTATGAACCACATAATGCGTTCGATTCTCTCGCTGTACTCGTTCGACGAAAATCCGGACGACATATCCGGGCTTAATTTCCTCAGAAAGAGCATTTCGCTCATTGCGAAAATGCCCGCGATAATATCGTATTGTCTGCAGGCGAAAACGCATTACCTCGACAACGATTCTCTGCATATCCACTTCCCCAAAAAAGAATACTCGTTTGCGGAAAATATATTGTATCTCTCGCGCAACGACGGGAAGTTTACGGATCTCGAGGCTAAGACGTTGGACGTGTGCCTTACCGTCCACGCCGACCACGGCGGCGGTAACAACAGCGCGTTCGCGGGTACGGTAGTATCGTCGACGCTTACGGATATATATTCGATGGTAACGGCGTCTATGGCGTCGCTTAAAGGTCCGCGCCACGGCGGTGCGAGCCTCGCGGCGGTGAATATGATGAAAGAAGTCGTTTCGGAAATAGGCGTAGACGCCTCGGACGAGGAGATACTCCGCGCGATAGAAAAGATTTCAGACGGAAAACTCCACGACGGCAGCGGACTTATCTACGGCATGGGCCACGCGGTATACACGCTCTCCGACCCAAGGTGCGACATTTTAAGAGAAACCGCAGGCAAGATCTCTGAAAAGATAGACCCGAAACGCTTTGAGTTTTACACTCGCTTTGAAAAAATAGCGCTCGACTACCTGCAGAAAAAATTAAACAGACCCTGCTGCGCCAATGTCGATTTCTATTCGGGACTTATCTACGAAATGCTCAATATCCCTAAAGAACTCTATATCCCGATATTCGCAACGGCTCGGCTTGTCGGCTGGCTCGCGCACGATATGGAAACTCTGCTTTATTGCAATAAAATAATTCGTCCCGCCACGCGTTACGTCGGCTTTGACGAGGAGGGCATTTAACGTGCAGAAGATAAAAATGACAACGCCGCTCGTCGAAATGGACGGCGACGAAATGACGAGAATAATCTGGAAACTCATCAAAGATATTTTGATAACGCCTTACGTCGATTTAAAGACCGAATACTACGACCTCGGTTTAAAACATCGCGACGAAACCGACGACAAAGTAACGGTAGACGCGGCGAACGCGACGAAAAAATACGGCGTTGCGGTAAAATGCGCCACGATAACTCCGAATTATCAGCGCGTCGAAGAATACGATTTAAAAGAGATGTGGAAAAGCCCCAACGGGACTATCCGCGCGATTTTGGACGGCACGGTTTTCCGTTCGCCTATAATCGTCAAGGGCATAACGCCGTATATCCCGACTTGGGAAAAACCTATCGTGATTGCGCGCCACGCCTACGGCGATATATATAAGGCTGTGGACGGCTTGGCGGGAGAGGGCAAAGCCGAACTCACTTACACCGATACGGACGGCAAAAAAAACACGGTTACGGTGTTCGATTTCGACGGCGACGGCGTGGTGCTTGCCATGCACAATACCGATAAAAGCATTAAAAGTTTTGCCAAAGCCTGTTTTAACTACGCTTTAGAAGTCAAAATGCCGCTCATTTTCTCCGCAAAAGACACTATCAGTAAAAAGTACGACGGCAAGTTCAAAGAGATATTCGAGAAAATATTTAACGAGGAATACAAAGCCGAGTTCGAGAAAGAGGGCGTCGACTATACTTATACGCTTATCGACGACGCAGTGGCGAGAATAATAAGGAGCAACGGCGGCGTCGTTTGGGCGTGCAAGAACTACGACGGCGACGTGATGAGCGACATGGTCGCAACGGCGTTCGGCAGTCTTGCGATGATGACGAGCGTACTCGTCTCCCCCGACGGCGTTTACGAATTCGAGGCGGCGCACGGCACGGTAACGCGGCATTATTATAAATATTTAAAGGGCGAAGAGACTTCGACCAACCCCGTCGCGACGATATTCGCCTGGACGGGCGCGCTTAAAAAGCGCGGCGCGCTCGACGGTCTGTCCGACCTCGCGGATTTTGCCGAAAGACTTGAAAGAGCGACGATAGAAACTATCGAGAGCGGCAAAATGACGGGCGATTTAGTCGGTATGTTTAATTTACCCGGCGTGAAAGCGGAAAAACTGACTACCGAAGAATTCATTAAAGAAATAGCAAAAAAGATTTAATAAAATCAAAAAAAGCACCGCGTCGGCGAAGTTATCGCCGACGCGGTGCTTATATATTAAAATAACGCTAACAGTTGCCCGAAAGTGTATAGCATAGAATAAGAATATGACCCGCCGTTATTTATAGGCGGATAAATCCATATCCGAACTTTGTCTTATACTCAAAAGCGCATGTAAAAGAAATGGAAGCGGACGACATTATTGTTCGGAAAGAGGGTGAAAGAAATAAAGTATGAAAGTTTAAGGCGAAATCTGTTACAGACTTCGCCTTTTCTTTTATGATATTATAACGGCAAGATTCCTCTTTGGGAACCTTGCCGTATTTGTAACGAACTAACCATTTACTAGTTTTGATTATTTTATTCCCCCAAGAACAACTAACTTTCGGGGTGTATTTCAAACCTGGTGGATTGTTATTTAATGCGAATGCTCCCGTTTTGTCAAAAATTATTTTCTGCTACCGAAAATTAGCCTTATTGCGTCATTTGTACCATCGTAGAAACACTCGACAGACCCAAACGTTCCGTATTTATCAAAATTCGGCGTGACGGAAGAATACTGTGTAAACACAACACTTTCTTTTGCCGATTTCCAAAATACTTGAGAACTGCCATATGTAACCCAGATCGCTTGATTAACCGTTTCCGTTTTATCCGAAGGCATTGAATAATTTTCCATTTCATTTTGCAATGCGGAAACGTCCGACGATCCCAAATAAAAATCACAAATAACGAAATTTCTATAATATGTACTATTAGTATAGGCTTTATGCGGGTGAGCGTAGAAATTTTTTACATAGTTTTCATCGGCGTTGGCGCCAAACCCGCTTATGATCCCTTGTAATGCTTCGTTTTTATCTAAAAATTTTGTTAATTCCGTTTCTTCGGATAAAACCGACTTTAAATGCTTAGATACTTGTTTCGCTTTGATTACCCAAGTTCCGCTGTTGCCTGAAACGATAGTCATGTCTGCGCTGTTGTAATATTTAGGTATCGGCGCCTCGTAAGCGAGCGTAGAAAGTATCCCGCTGAAAATTGTGGCGAGCATAAGTATAGCGGCAAAAACCGTATTACCTATCGATACTTTCTTTTTAAATCCCGCTTTTGGCAAGACGATATGGGTAGCAAACAAAGCCACTCCCAATGCAGCGGTAGTTATTGCCATAACGACAAACGCAACGAAGCCGCTATCTTCAAGTTTTGTAAAATCAGGATTTGCCAAGTTTGCTTCCGCTCCTTTTACAGATGCTAAAACCGTAAAAACAATGGCAAGAGCAAAAAATATAACGCCTGCCCAAAGTAAAAGCGTTCTGACCCATTTAGGCATAAACTTCTTATCCCTTTCGGCCTTTAAAGCCTTTCTTTCTTCTTTTGTCATAATGAATTATCTCCTTTAAATGCTATTAACGACGTATTTATACTATCGTCTCTACCGATTTTCCAACGCTTTTAAAAATGTTTTGCCGTTTTATTTATATCGTCAAATTATAAAGTTTACCGCAAAAACGGCTCGCCGATTTAACATACCTATATCGACCTAAAATATACGAACGTGAAACATTTTACATTATTATAATTCATTTTTGTGAATTTGTCAAGAAATTTAAGCAATAAATTTCACAAAAATGAAAAACTGTGCAAAAATATTCGTATGGATATAAAAATAATAAAGTCGGAACTTAGAAAACGGCATATAAATTACGACAAGTTGGCTGAAATGACGGGAATATCTAAGAGCGCGATAGCGAAAATCATGTGCGGCTACGCAAAAAATCCGCGGCACGAAACAATGACGGCAATAGAAGACGCGTTGAATATGGCCGAGACTACGCCGCTCGTCGCAAGGTATCTTTCCGAAGACGAGGAAGAACTTATCGGCGCATATAAAAATCTTTCTCCGAAAAACAAAAGTCTCGTCAAAGAACTTGCAAAAGCCTTAGAATGACCTGTTGCGCGATTATTGAGCCAAGAAAGAGACGTAAAATAAGGTGCATGCGTTAAAAAGCGGGGCTGTCGTATTCAGCGGCAGTCAAAAAACATAACAAATATAATCCACCGGTGGCCATGGCGGTTAGAGTGTAAAATAAAGTGCATAAGTTTACAGTAAAAATTTTAGGGCGGTCACTTTGTGAAAGTTTTCCGCTTGCGACAGCCCCATATTAAAGTAGCAAGTTTAAGAAATTCAATAAGGTCTATAATTATAAAAAAATTTTTTATTTTTTTTGTCAAAACCTCTTGACAAACTGA
>CAMOXE010000042.1 GCA_946628865.1 uncultured Clostridia bacterium
GCAAGACATCTAATCGTCGATATTTTGGACAGATTTTAGTAAAGGCGAGCGCAGACGTATATCAATACTTCAAGTGAGAATTTGCTAAAATATGCCTAAATAGCGACGATTAGACGGGTTCGTATTATTCTCGGCTGGTATCGAACAAACGATTATTATACAATAGTTGATCCATAGAGAAACGTTAGACGAAGAAATTTGCTTTACCGACGGAAAAGAAAGATATTTCGCTGCAATGCACGGTGAAAACGGCGTATACCGGACAAGAATAATATAACGCAAATACACGACGAGACGGAATAAAACGCAAAAAGCGCAGCGGCGGCAAGCGAATTTCGCTTGCCGCCGCCGTTTATTACCCGTTTGGTTTTATAATTATTCTTCGTAGCCGTTCGGGTTTTGTTGTTGCCATCTGAGGGCGTCGCGACACATATCGTCGAGGGTTTTCTCCGCCTTAAAACCTATCGTCTTTTGCGCAAGCGTCGGATCCGCGTAGCATTCGGGAATATCTCCCGGACGTCTCGGGTCGATGACGTAAGGTATATCCCTTCCGAGCGCTTTCGAGAACGCGTTTATCATTTCCAAAACGCTGTAGCCTTTGCCCGTGCCTAAGTTGACTATGAAAAGCCCGCTCTTTTGCATGAGTTTTTTGACCGCGAGGACGTGTCCTCTCGCGAGGTCGACGACGTGGATATAATCCCGCACGCCCGTGCCGTCGGGGGTAGGATAATCGTTGCCGAAAACGTGTACTTCCTTTAATTTGCCGACGCAGACTTTAGTTATATACGGACAGAGATTGTTCGGAATCCCGTTCGGGTCCTCGCCGATTTTTCCCGACGGGTGAGCGCCGATCGGATTGAAATACCGAAGTATCGCGATATTGAATTCGGGATCCGCTTTCGCAAGGTCTTTCAAAATATATTCTATAAACAATTTCGTGCTGCCGTAAGGATTAGTCGTAGACAGCGGAAAGTCTTCCGTTATAGGTACTTTGTGTGGATTGCCGTAAACCGTCGCCGACGACGAAAATACGAGATTTTTACAGTTGAACTCGCGCATAACGTCGATTAAAGCAAGCATTCCGCCTATGTTGTTTTCGTAGTACTCTATCGGCTTACCGACCGATTCTCCGACCGCTTTATAGCCCGCGAAGTTGATTACGGAAGTAATATCGTTTTCCTTAAAGACTTTGCGCATTGCGTCTTTATCGCAGATGTCCGCGATATAGAACTTCAGTTTCTTGCCGAGAATCTCTTCTACCCTCTTTACCGCTTCGGTCTTGCTGTTGTAAAGATTGTCCACGATAACTACGTCGTACCCCGCCGTAACGAGTTCGATCACAGTATGACTGCCTATATATCCGGCTCCGCCGGTCACTAAAACTTTGCCCATTTTATCCTCCTGATTATTTTTTAAATTCGGTTTCTTCGAGATATTCGTCGTATACGACGGGACGGTCGTATACTTTCGTATCTTCTATCTCTATTATTCTATTTGCTACGGTGTTCATAAGTTCGCGGTCGTGCGACGTCAAAAGCATACAACCCTTAAACGCCACGAGTCCGTCGTTTAAAGACGTAATCGACTCGAGGTCGAGGTGGTTGGTCGGCTCGTCTAAAATCATAAAGTTTCCGCCTTCGAGCATCATCTTAGAAAGCATGCACCTTACCCTTTCACCGCCGGATATGACCGACGCCTTTTTAAGCGCCTCTTCGCCCGAAAACAGCATTCTTCCCAGCCAGCCGCGGACGAATTCTTCGTAATGGTCGTATGAAAACCTCGAAAGCCAGTCCACGAGAGAAAGGTCGCAACCGACGAAATAACTGTCGTTGTTTTGCGGAAGATACGTCGGGGTTATCGTCTTGCCCCACTTAAAGTATCCGCTCGTCGCCTCCTCATTTCCCATCAAAATATCGTAGAGCATAGTTATCGCACGGCTGTTTTTGCCTACGATGCCTATCTTGTCATCCCTGCCGACGGTAAAACTGACGTTCTCGAAATAACCCTCTTTCGTCAGATTTTCTACGAACAAAATGTCGTTGCCTATCTCGCGGTCGTACTTGAAATTGATATACGGATATTTCCTCGACGAAACTTTGATGTCGTTGATAGTGAGTTTTTCAAGTTCCTTCTTCCTCGCCGTCGCCTGCTTGGATTTAGAGGCGTTGGCGGAAAACCTCGCTATAAAGTCCTGCAACTCTTTCGCACGCTGTTCGGATTTTTTGTTCTGTTCCTTTTGCTGGCGCGCGATAAGTTGGCTGGTTCTGTACCAGAAATCGTAGTTTCCGAAATAGAGGTTTATCTTGCCGAAGTCCACGTCGCAGATATGCGTGCAGACTTTATTCAAAAAGTGTCTGTTGTGCGAAACGATTATTATCGTGTTTTCGTAGTCTAAAAGAAAGTTCTCAAGCCACTCGGCGGTGCGAAGGTCCAAGTTGTTCGTCGGCTCGTCCAAAAGCAGTACGTCGGGGTTGCCGAACAGCGCCTGCGCGAGAAGTATTTTTACCTTCTCCTTGCCGTCGATGTCCGCCATCTTCATATCGTTGTGTTCGGTCGGGATTTCGAGCGCCGAAAGCAGTTTCTCCGCCTCGCTCTCCGCGTCCCAGCCGCCGAGTTCCGCAAACTCGGTTTCGAGTTCCGCCGCCCTGTTTCCGTCCTTTTCGGAAAAGTCCTCTTTCTGATAAAGCGCGTCCTTTTCGTCCATAACGTCCACGAGCCGCTTATGCCCGAGCATTACCGTCCTTATTACCGTCTCGTCGTTAAAGGCGTTCTGGTCTTGCTTAAGCACAGACATACGCTCGTTTTTATCGAGTATCACTTCGCCTTTTTGCGGCTCGAGTTCGCCGGATAATATCCGCAAAAACGTGGACTTGCCCGCGCCGTTCGCGCCGATTATTCCGTAGCAGTTGCCTTTAGTGAATTTTATGTTTACGTCCTCGAATAGTTTCCTCCCGCCGAACTGTAAACTTACGTTTGATACTTGTAACATATTTCCCTTAAAAATCGCCCCGATCAATTTCTCTTTCGGGGCGAATACGTTTTAATTGATTACTTTTCGTTTTTGACGAGTTGGTCGTAATAATCGGTGTACGCCTTTAAGTCGGTTTCGGTCATCTTGCCTATCAGCGTAGTTTCTACTATCGCTTTAACGTCCGCCGCCTTCAAAGCGTCCGAATAATAAGTGTCAGCGTCGTCGCCGAGCGCGGCTTTGTAATCCGCGTAAGCCTTTTCCGCAGCCTCGACGTCTATCGCATAACAGTACGAGCCGTATGCGCTGTCGGTGTAAGTTCCTATTATATACGTCTTGCCGCTGACTTTTATCACTTCGGGTTTATACCAGGATGCGCCGAACGCAAGTTTATTTATTCTCGTCGCCTCGGTGGCACCGTCCAATTTTACGCGGTAGTACGCGTTAGACGAATCGTAAAGATACATATATCCGTCGTAAACGCCTAAGATGCTCGAGGACTTTATCTCGTCCGAATAATACGCGACCGAGCCGAAATCGCCCGCCGAAGCGTTTTTATAGTCGTACTTCATCAAGCCGTAAGTGGAGGAAACGTAGTATATCACGAGGTTTTCGCCGCCGTAGTAATAAGAACCGTCCGCAAATACGGTCTTAGCGTTCTTGTCGTTATTGAGTACCTCTATATCTTTCGTTCCGTCTTTTTGTCTGACGTATTTAACGAAAGGAACGGTGGAGTCGAGAGAAGTATACGAGAAATAGAGATATCCGTCTTTATGTTTTAAAAGATCGACAGTAGCGCCCGTAAGCGAAACTCCCTCGCCGCTCTGCTGGGTATGATTATCGCCGACTTCGTACTTGCCTTTGCCGGAGAAATACTCGGTTTCTTTCTCTTCGCCGTAAACGTATTTATAGACGTTCTGATATTTGACCTGTTTGGCGTCGGCAGAGTCCGGATCGTAGAGGTTTGCGTTTACGGGTTTCGCCGTGAAGTAAACCGCGCTACCGTTATCGTCGTCGAAGAGAAGTTCGTCTATCGTCTTTTCGTAAGAATAAACCTGCTTGCCCGTCGCGGCGTCGTAGACGTAAAGCGAAGTCGAATATACCGCAAGATATACCTTATCGCCGTTTGCCGCAAAACGGAAAGACGCGGCTTTGTCAAAATCTTGATTCGTAAGTTTCGACGAGGTCGAAGTTCCGTCGAGTTTGGTGCGGAAGAAATTCAATTTGGTATTCTTTAAAGTACCGGTATTATCTTTCTCCGCAGACGGAACCGCGTAATAGACGTAATCGCCGAAAATATAGAACCCCGCCGTGTAGTCGTCTGAAACTATGAGTTTAGAGACTACCGTTTCGGAATTTACGTTAGCCCAATCCGCCGTGCCGAGTTTCGGAAAGTCCGATTTCTTAACGCGCATCAACGCGCCCTTTACGACTTCGCCGGTCTTGTATTCGGTCGAATAGGTTTCAACGCCGTTTATAAAGTAGACGTAATCGCCGGTTTCGACCACGAATCCGCCGTTGCCGATGACGTTGCCGGAATTATCCATGTCAACGCTCGTGTTTTCTCCGCACGCCGCCATGACCGCGGCAAGACAAAATGCGGCGATAACGCAAAGTATCTTTGTAAATTTCATTATGCCCTCCTCGCGCAATCGGAATATCGTGCGATATTCCCGCATATCTTTTTGTAGAAGATATATGCGCGCACATTACATCGCCTATATATTATATACTAATTTTAACAATTAATCAATTATTTTAAAGCCATATTTTAACAAAAAAGGAGTTTGGTAAATGGAAAAATTCGGTCTTTTCGATCTTTTGGAAAAACTCGGCGGGAACGAGCCTGAAAAACGTGCGCAAACGAAAAACGAAAATCCGACGTATGCAAGCGGCGGCGCGGCGGATATATCCGGCACGCCGCCGCAACTCAAAATGAACGATAAATTCAAGGATTTTATAGCCCGCCACGACGCCGCCGCGGCGGCGGTGCGCGCCGCTTACGAAAATAAAAAGCGCAAGGCTGCGCAAAAACCCGCGCCGAAGTCGTCCGCCGCAAAAAAGCGCGGCAGACCGGAAAAAACCGAAAAGTCCGCTTTGACAGAAAATATTAACGGCGGCGCTGTAATCAACGCGGGTAAAAAACGCGGCAGACCGAAAAAATCCGAAAAGTCCGTTTTGACCGAAAATATTAACGGCGGCGCTGTAATTAACGCGGGGAAAAAACGCGGCAGACCGAAAAAATCCGAAAAGTCCGCTTTGACAGAAAATATTAACGGCGGCGCTTTAATTAGCGCGGGTAAAAAACGCGGCAGACCGAAAAAATCCGAAAAGTCCGCTTTGACAGAAGAAATTTCCGCCAAGGCGGCGGTTCCCGTTCAAAAAAAGCGCGAGACGCTTAAAAGCGCCGAAAAAACGGGCTTTCCCAAGACAACTCCCGACGACGCCGTTACCGCGCGGAAAAAACGCGAAGGGCAGAAAAAATGCTCTTGCGGCGCAAAGAAATCCGTCGGCAATTAGACCCCGCTAAAAAGGCGACGGCTGATAAAGCCGTCGCCAAAAGTCGCCCTATAGTGCAATTAACCGCGCTTTTTTATTAAAAAGACTATGCCTTTATAAACGGCGACGACTATCGCCGCAAGCGGAATATACGTCAAAAGCATTATGACCGTAAATAACGGACGAAGTCCTACCGCCGCCATTTTATCCGCAAGCGAGGACATAAAAGGCACGCCGCCCGCGCTGTATACGAGCATATAATCCGAACCCACGATATAGTTGACGGGTATCGCCGCTATCGACACCGCAAACACCGCGACGAAAGATAGCAACGCGTCTTTCCATTCGAGTTTCTTATAGCCGCTGCCGAGCAAAAACACACCCGTCGCAAGCATGGCATAATGGAAAAACATCGAGTAAAACGCCCCGAACGTCCAGAACGGATAGTAATTTAAGCCGTTGCATTGAACAACGCCTATCGCGCCCGAAATCAAACTTACGGTTGTTAAGAACGACAAGGCTATTTCTTTCGTTTTGCCTTTCGTCCAAGCCGCCAGAATAAGCGAATAGATAAATACCGAACAAGTATAGAGCGGCAGTATTCCGCCCGTGTTAAATCCTTGACCGGTAGTTATATCGTAATAACTTTCCCATGTGATTTTGGTTATCTCAAACACCGCCACGGCAACGGAGGCGATTTTCAAAAACTTCTCGACGGTGGATTTTTTCGTCTTTGACGTAAACGCCGCGATCAGAACCACCGAAATGAAAGCCAGAACTATAAACACTATGTGCGGCGTCGAAAACAAATCTGAACTAAAGCCTTGGATATTATATTTATAATCGAAAAAACCGTAATTCATAACGACCTACTCAGAATAACCCGACGATTATTTTATCAATAACTCCGCTATCTGAACGGCGTTAGTCGCCGCGCCCTTTCTGACTTGGTCGCCGCAGCACCAAAGCGTTATCGCGTTTTCGTTTACCAGACTTCTCCTTATTCTGCCGACGTATACGAGATCCTGATCGCTGGTTATTATCGGCATAGGATAGATCTTGTTCGCGCCGTCGTCGTAGAGTTTACAGCCCGCCGCCTTCGCAACGGCGGCTTTTACTTCTTCTACGGAAAGTTGACGCTCGGTAACGACGGTTACGGATATGGAGTGCGAACGCACTACCGGAACGCGAACGCAAGTGCAAGTAACGTTTAAATTCGGCAAGTGCATTATCTTTCTGCCTTCGTTTTGCATCTTCATTTCTTCGGTAGTGTAGCCGTTATCCAAAAAAGAACCGATCTGCGGTATGAGATTCGCCGCTATCTGGTAGGGGAACACTTCGTTTTTGATTTCTCCGCCGTCGA
>CAMOXE010000043.1 GCA_946628865.1 uncultured Clostridia bacterium
ATAAAAACCCCGTAAAAACCGAAAAACGGCACTTTATAACAGTTTTTTGGCAATTATTAAGGCAAATTTCAAAAAAGACAAAAAACACCTAAAATATTGATTTTTACCGCTGTTTTTATTTAAAATACGGAGTTTTCGACTAAAATATAGGCAAAAACGGCGAAATAAGGCATTGCAACCTTAAATACGCCGTTTTTTAGCCGATAATCGCCTTATAGGCTCGCTTTCTTTTAATTCTACTTAAGCGCTACGACTTAGTTTTCCACAATTCCACACCCGCATGTTGATAAATAATCGAACTATAGACCGACTTATCAAAAATTTTGCGTTTTTTTGGTTTTTAATTTACAACTTAATATTATTTTTAAAAACAATATGATTAAATTATACTTTCATTTAATGATTGCACCGCATATAAGTAGTATTAAAGTGAAAAAAGAGTAAAATAATCAAAGACTTTTGAAAGGTATAACAAAAAGCCTTACGCGCGGGTAATAAACTCGGTTTCAAAAAACGATATATATAAAGCGGATAAACGGCGGCAAGTTAAAACTTGCCGCCGTTTATCCGCTCTACGTCGTTTTTATTTATTCGTTTTACAAATATGGATATAAATCGCTTTTTTTAGCCGTATGGTTTTTAATTTCGCTTTTACGCCAATAACGCAAGGGAGTGCTTTAAACGCTTTACGGTTTCTTCCTTGCCGAGAAGCGCCGCGATCTCCGTCGCGCCGCCCGGCGTTACGCTTTGACCTGTAATCGCTATTCGCATTATCCATAAAAGCGCTCCGCTTTTTACTCCGAGTTCCGCCGCCTTTTCGCTTAGTTTCGCGTATAGATTATCGTTCGAGAAATCGTCGGTATTTTCCGCAAATCCGATAAGTTCCGGCAAAAGCGTTTTCGCCAACGCAAAATCGGTCTTGTTCTTTTTATTGAAAAACAACTCTTTATCGTAGTCTCCGAAATTCGCGATCGGGTCGATCTTTTCGGGTATCTCGCCGAGCGTCTCCACTCTCGGTTGCATAAGCGCGGCGACTTTTTTAAGGTCGAATTTGCCGTTCGCCGCGGACTTTTCGATATACGGGAGCGCAAGCGCGTAAAAATCTTCGGGAGAAAGCGCGCGGATATACTCGCCGTTAAGCCATTTGAGTTTAACTTCGTCGAATATCGACGGCGAACGCGATATACCGTCGAGCGAGAACTTTTCGACCATTTCGGCAAGCGTCATCTTCTCGGAATTATCCTTAGGCGCCCAGCCGAGCAGGGCGACGTAGTTGATTATCGCCTCTTTAAGATAGCCCTTTTTGACGAAATCGTCGAAGTTAGCGTCGCCGTAGCGCTTGGAAAGTTTGCGCGTGGCGTCTTTCATTATGGTTGGGAGATGTATATACTCCGGTCTTTCCCAGCCGAACGCGTCGTACATAAGATTGTATTTCGGCGTGGACGAGAGATATTCGGTGCCGCGGATAACGTGCGTTATGCCCATTAAATGATCGTCTATAACGTTTGCGAAGTTATAAGTCGGCATACCGTCGCTCTTTATCAGTATATTATCCTCGAGTTCGGAAAAGTCCACGGTAATATCGCCGTAGATAAGGTCGTGATAAGTGCTTTTACCCTCCGCGGGTATATTCTGCCGAATAACGTATGGCTCGCCCGAGGCGATGCGCCTGTCGACTTCTTCTTTCGACAGTGAAAGACAATGCTTATCGTACTTTCTGTTGCCGTTCTCGTCGGTAAGGCTTTCCAGACGCTCTTTCGAGCAGAAACAATAATACGCGCCGCCGCGTTTTATGAGTTCTTCGGCGTATTTTTTATAGATTTCTTTTCTCTCGCTCTGGATATACGGACCGTAGTTTCCGCCGATATCCGGTCCCTCGTCGTAATAAAGACCGCTGTCTTTAAGCGAACTGTAAATAAGTTCGACTGCGCCTTCGACGAACCGTGCCTGATCGGTGTCCTCGATACGCAAAATGAAGTCCCCGCCGTGGTTTTTGGCGTAGAGGTAAGCATAAAGCGCGGTGCGAAGTCCGCCGAGGTGCATAAAGCCGGTAGGACTCGGTGCAAATCTCGTTCTAACTTTAGTCATAAACTATCTCCTGTATAATAAATTCAATAATTCTTTGAGCCTTCCGCTCTCGCGATAACTGTAAAAATTATCCCCGGCGACGATCAGATGATCGTAGAGTTTAACGCCTAAAAACTCAAACATTTTCAAAAGCGCAAACAGCGCGTTGTCGTCTTGCTTGGACGGTTGTGTAAATCCCGACGGGTGGTTATGCGCGATAACTATCTCGCTGGGTTTTAGCAAGAGGCAGGTTTTATGCACTTCCGAAAAATCCGCCGCTACCATTACCGCGCTGTGTTGAGAGCAAAGTTCGCGTTTTAATATCCGCCCGAACTTGTCGAGATAAAACGCGTAAAAACACTCGAACGGCTTATTAGCCAAATTTTTCGTGAGAAAGGGTTTTACGCGTTCGAGCGAATAACACTCCAACGCCTCTTCTTCGTCGCGGGCTATATCCTTTATCTTTCCGATAACCGATAAAAAGCAGGCGACGTTTTTGCCCACGCCCTTTATTTTCTGAAGTTCCGCGGGGTCGGTGTTAAACACGTTTGAAAAGTTCCCGTACCTGTCGAGCAGATCGTGCGCGAGCGGGTTGGTATTCTTTTGCGGAATAGCGTAGTAAAGCAAAAGTTCCATTATCTCGTGGTTGCCGAGCGATTCCGGATGCGAAATAAATCTGTCACGCATTCTCAGACGGTGATGAACGTGCGGATTTTTATCGTTTTGATCTTTTTCCATAAAAAAATTCGATTTCCTTTGCGTTTTTATTTTACCACAAATTAAAAAAAGTGTATAATGAAAATATAATAAATTTAAAAATTTCGGGAAATTATGGAAAATTATTTTGAAAAAATCAAAGAAAGTTTAAAAAAACTCATCTCTATCCCGTCCGTTCAGGGCGAGCCGAAAGAAAACATGCCATTTGGCGAAGGCGTCTATAACGCTCTTAATTTTACGTTAAGTCTTGCCGAAAGCCTCGGGTTTAAGACAGTAAACTACGATAACTATATCGGCGAAGCCGTCTACGGCGACGGCGAAGAGGAAATGGCGATACTCTGTCATTTGGACGTAGTTCCCGTCGGAAAGGAGTCGGATTGGACTTACCCGCCATTTTCGGCAACCGAGGCGGACGGAAAAATTTACGGCAGAGGCGCTACCGACGATAAAGGTCCCGCGATAGTATGCCTTTACTGCATGAAAGCGTTAAAAGACGAGGGGTTTTTGCCGAAAAAGAAGATTAAACTGATATTCGGCTGTAACGAAGAGAGCGGCTGGGGTTGCATAAATCACTATAATAAGGTTGCGAAAATGCCCGAATTCGGGTTTTCGCCCGACGCGGATTTCCCGGTAATTTACGCTGAAAAGGGAATTATCCACGTCAAGTTTCTGTTCGATAAAGGCGGCGTGGAAGATATACGCGGCGGCGAAGCGGTAAATATGGTTTGCGACAAGTGCGAAGCCGTAGCGGAATATTTTCCGGACGTTGCGAAAAAATACGGAGTTAAATTATCGGAAAGCGGTAAACTTTTAACCGTCGGCAGGACGGCGCACGGCTCTACGCCGGAAAAGGGCGTAAACGCCATAGAAATAATGCTCAATTACCTCACGGAAACTAATTTAACGGACGATAAAATAAAAAAATATCTCTTTCTCGACGAACTTTCGCTTAAGGAAATATCCGACGAGACCGGAAAATTAACTTTAAGTCCGAACGTCATAAGGATGGAAAACGATAAAATAGCGGTTATAGCGGATATACGTTTCCCGGCAACGAAAACGAGCGACGAAATTCTTGAAAAATTAAACTTTGCGCCGTATGAAATACTTTCGCTGCAAAAACCGCTCTACAACGATAAAAACAGTTTTCTGATACGGACTTTGTCAGAAATATACAACGAAGTAACCGGTGAAAACAAAGAGCCGATAGCGATCGGCGGCGGAACGTATGCGAGAGCGCTTAAACTCGGCGCGGGTTTCGGTCCGGAAACCGAGGACTTCAAAATACATCAGCCCAACGAATTCGTTTCTGAAGAAAATTTAAAACTACAATTCACTATTTATAAGAAAGCGATAAAAAAACTATCCGAATAATAAAAAATAATCTCAGACGATAATTATGGTATACAACGATTTGCCGCCGCTTGAAAAAAACAGGACCTGCGCCGTTTCCGGCCACAGAATTTTAAGCCCTTCATTTAACAAAGAAAAACTTTCTTCAGACCTCGAAAAAATAATAAACCGCGGATTCGATATCTTCCTTATAGGTATGGCGACGGGTTTCGATCTGGCGTGTTTTTCGGCTCTTTTGGATCTGAAAGCAAAATACCCCGAATTAAAACTGACTGCGGTTATTCCTTGTCAAAACCAGAGTTATAAATACACGACGGAAAATAAATTATTATACGATAAAATGGTAAGACTTGCGGATTATAAAGTAATTCTTTTCGATAAATACGAAAACGGCTGTATGCTTAAGCGCAACGATTTTTTGATAGCAAACTCTTCGCTTTTATACGCGTATTATCTTAATTCCGGTCGAGGCGGAACGTTTTATACGATAAACCGCGCTAAAAAAGAAGGAATACCCGTTACTTTTTATTAAAATAAAATTAAAACCAAAAGTTAAAAAATACGAGGCAATATTAGAAAAACCGTTTTATAACGGTTTTTTTCTTTCCAAGCCCCTGCCTCTCGGATAAAGGTCGGGAGTATTTTTTATTTTTTCTATTTCTACGATAGTTCTCGACATACGTTCTTCGCCGAGAAAATATTTTTTGACCGAAGTTATCTTTCCTCCCAAAATTTCCACGGCGTTTTCGGCTTGTTTAACCTCGTCGTCGGCGCTGCCTTTATAAGCGATGAATTTTCCGCCTGTTTTTACGAGCGGTAAACAATATTCACAAAGCGTGTTGAGCCTTGCCACCGCCCGCGCTGTGGATAAATCAAACTTTTCTCTGTACTCTTTTTTTCTACCTAACTCTTCCGCTCTCGCGTTTATTATCTCGCAGTTTAAATGTAAAATATCCCTTAGTTTTTCTAAGTATTTACACTTTTTACCGGTAGATTCGACGAGGGTAAATTTAAGGTCGGGGCGCTCTATCATAATAGGCACTGACGGAAACCCTCCGCCGGAACCTATCTCTATAACCGATGAGTTATCAAGAAAGTTATCTACACCTTTTAAACTGTCGGCAAAGTGTTTTAAATAGACTTCCTTTTCGTCGGTTATGGAAGTAATATTGAAAACCTCGTTGTTTTTAATCAGTTCTCTGTATAAAATATCGAATTTATCCGCGTTTTCTTCGGCTATTTCAATATCGGTGTATTTCAAAATAGTTTTCATATCAAAAATTATATCATTTTTTTTTAGAAAAAACAACCTTTTTTTTCCTTGCTTTTTTTATAAATATTATATATAATATTATATAGAATTGAGTATGGCGGAAGATTTATAAACATCGCTAGATTTTTTTCCACAATTCTGTCAACAACAATTTAATAAGATTATAGCGGTCTTTTTAACGGATTTCAACAAATTAACGCCGCTATTATTATACTAATAAATTAATAATAAAAAATAATAACTTAAACTAAAGCGGTCAAAACGCAAAAACTAAAAGAGGAAAATTATGAAAACAGTCGTAAACGGAACGGATTTATCTTCGGCGGTGGCAAAGGTATCGAAAGCGATAAGCAACAGGACGACCAACCCGGTTTTGGAGTGTATAAAACTCTCGGTCAAAGGCGATTTATTGACGCTTACCGCGACCGATATGGAAATAGCGATAGAAACTTCCATCCGCGCCGAAACGTTTATGGAAGGCGAAACTCTCGTTTTAGGAAAATTATTTTCAGAGTTCGTTAAAAAACTCGAAGAAGAAGATCAGGTCGAACTCAACATGACCGGCGACGACGGCAGGCTTAAAATAGTTTATTCTTCGTCTGAAGTGTATTTGTCTTGTCTTTCCGCGGACGAATTTCCGTCTATAAATAAAGAAATGCGCGAAAAAGCGTTTTCTATACTCCAAAAAGATTTCAAAGACGTTATTGGCAAGACCGTATTTTGCTGTTCTCAAGACGAAAGCAGACCCATTTTAAAGGGCGCTTTGTTAAACGTTAAAGACAACGTTTTAACCTGCGTAGCGTTAGACGGTTTCCGCTTGGCGCTCGCAAAAAAGAATTTAAGAAACTCTTCTTCAGACTTTAAAGTAATAGTTCCAGCAAGAGCGCTTAACGAAATAACAAGGCTATTAGACAGAGACGAAGAAGAAATAACCTTTATTTCCGAGGACAACGTCTTATTGATAGAAGTTGACGGAACTACGTTTACCACGCGTCTTTTAGAGGGCGAATTTATAAACTATAATCAGATAATACCTACCGAGTTTTTATCGACGGTAAGGGTTTCGCGCCAGGCGTTTTTGAATAGTTTGGAAAGGGCTACCGTAGTTGCGAAGGAAATGAAGAATATAATAAAACTCGACGTAAAAGAGAACTATATAAACGTACAAGCCTCTTCCGAAAGCGGAAACGTAAACGAAAACGTACTTTCTTCGCTCGAAGGAAAAGATATTTCTATAGCGTTCAACGCGAAGTTTTTATCCGACGCGTTAAAGGGCGCGGGCGACGAATTCGTCAATATTTACTTAAACGGCTCTATCTCGCCCTGCGTTATAAAACCGTATTCCGGCGAAGAATACCTTTATTTGATACTTCCTATAAGAATTGCGGCGTAAACAGTTGACAAAATAAAGCAAAATAAGTATAATTTAGAGCGATACGCTTTTTTATAATCAAGTCGGTTCGTTTCTTTAATCGCTTACGAAAAAATTAATTCTCAGCGTGTTCGGATGCGGATTGCCTTGGCTGAAAAGAAAAAAAATAAACGGAGAAAATAAAAATGAAAAGAACTTATCAACCGAAAAAAAGAGTAAGAAATAAGGTACATGGTTTCAGAAAAAGAATGTCGACTAAAAGCGGCAGAAACGTACTTAAAAGAAGAAGAAACAAAGGTCGTAAGAAGTTAAGTTATTGATTAAGAGTTTAAGACTTAAAAGAAACGGCGATTTCGACAAAGTTTTTAAAAACGGAAAGAAAGTATATTCAAAGAGTTTACTTTTTATATATCTTAAAGAAAAAAGCCTTAAAATCGGCTATTCCGTAAGTAAAAAACACGGCAAAGCCGTCGTCAGAAACAGAGTAAAGAGATTACTGCGCGCCGCGATGCGTGAAAACGTTTCGCTTATTAAGGGGAGTTATTATATAGTAATACTGCCTAAAGTAAGCGAAGATTATTCTTTTTCGGCATTTAAAGAAGAAATAAAAAGAGTGCTTGAAAGAGAAAAAATTTAAGATATGAAAGCAGTTTTTATAAAAATTCTAAAGTTTTATAAAAAGTACGTATCGCCGGGAATAGGAACGGGCTGTATATTTACGCCCACTTGCAGCGTTTACGCGATAGAAGCCCTTGAAAAGCATAACGTTTTTATAGGTTTGGCGCTCATCGTGTGGAGGCTTTTAAGGTGTAATTCTTTAAACGCAGGCGGGTTTGACCCCGTCCCCGACAGAAAGAGCGTGGTAAAGTGGCTTTATTGATAAAAAGGTAACGCAATGTTTTTTGAAAACGTATTGTCTTTGGTAACCGTAACCACTTTCGGTAACGGTTTCGGCGAGGCGTCATTAAGTTATGAATGGATTTACCGCTTTATATCGTGGCTGGTAACTTTTGCCGGAGATTTAGGTCTCGGGATAATTTTGTTTACGCTCGCATTAAAACTCGTAACCCTTCCGCTCGATATAATTTCGAGGGCGTCGATGAAGAAGAATTCCTTAAAAATGGAACTGATGAAAGACGATCTCGAAAAACTTCAAAAACAGTACGCCAACAACAAAGAACTGTACCAGCAAAAAATGATGGCGCTCTATAAAAAGAACGGCTATTCCGCGTTTTCGGCGTGTCTGCCGACTATTATTACGCTGGTGTTTTTCTTTATAGTACTCGCGGGCTTTCAGTCTTTCTCGCGCTATTACGAAAAAGAAGTTTTCAACGAGATGGGTAAAGCCTATACCGCTAAAGTTCTCGAAATTTCCGACAGCGGGGTTATTATAAAAGACCCGTCGTCGGATAAAAACTATAATATCAATATAAACGCCGTTTTGAAATCGAGCGGTTACGCCGCGAAATTTTACGGCTATACCGAAGAACAGAATATCCGCGAAGATATTTATTCAATAGACCTTTTGTCGTTTATAGCGGATACCGCGTTTTTATCCGAATACTCTTTAACCGACTATTTCACGACCGATTATTATAATTACGAAAATTCGGAGTTAAGAGCCAACGTCAACGCCGACGTTCAAAACGCGATAGTCAAACTTTTATCCGCGGATAAGATTTCCGAACTTAAAACCAAAGAATTAATCGAAGAAAAGGACGGAAAATACGAGATAATCGACTTAAATAAATTCTATGCCGAAATAAAAGACTTATCCGCAGCCGAATACTTCAAACAAAGCGGCGAGAACTATATTATAGATTTTGAAAAGGTTTTAAACGACAACGACAATGCGGATATAAAGACGCTCTTTGAAACCGAGGCAAACAAGACCGTTTCGGAAAAATCGATAGAAAAGATCTGCAATAAATACGTCGAAACGAATATAAAGACTCCGGCGCGCGCAGCGGCGAAAGACGCGTATATAGAATACCGTTCGCATTCCGCGATAACGCCCTGGATAGAAAACCTTTGGGTAGTGGACAGTCCGTTTTCGAGGGCAATACCGACTTACGCCGAGTTTAAAACTCACATGCAAAACAAGAGCGAGAATATCGGAACGCTCGAAGAGGCGGACTATAACGAGATAACCTACGACTTAGACGACAGAAAGCAAACCGGTTTCGGCAAGGGCAACGGCTTATTCATATTGGTAGCAATTTCCATACTTTCTATGTTCGCCTCGACAATACTTTCTCAAAAAATGCAGAAAACGCAAATGCAGTTATCCACCGTAGACGGCGCGAACGGCACGGCTTCGTCCTCGCAAAAAATGATGACCTGGATGATGCCGATAATGTTCGGTATATTCGCGTTCATGTATTCCGCGGCGTTCTCGCTGTATATGATAACGAGTACGTTGCTTTCGACCGGCTCGACCCTGCTTATCAATATGTTCGTCGAGAGGGGCTTTAAAAATAAGATAGAAAAGGAACTCGCTGAAAAAGAAAACCAGCGCAGATACGGCAAAAGGAGATAAAAATGGCAATTTATTACGGTAAAACGGTAGACGAGGCTATAATCGAGGGTTTAAACGACTTAAAACTCGACAAAGCGCAGGTTGAGATCAACGTTTTAGAAGAGCCTTCCAAAGGTTTTTTGGGCATAAACGCGAAAAAGGCAAAGGTTGAAATAAAGCCGGTGCTTTCTGACGGCGAAAGGGCGGTAAGGTTTTTAAACGGACTGTTCGACATAATGGACGTAACCGCGAAATGCGACGTCGAAGAGACCGAGGAACGTATCAAAATATCCTTGATAGCGGAAAACTCCTCGTCGCTTATAGGTTACAGAGGCGAAGTTTTGGACGCTCTTCAATGCTTAGCGGGCGCGATAGCGAACACGGGCAGAGACGAATACAGACGCGTAGTAGTCGACTGTGAGGACTACAGAGAAAAGCGCGAAGAAACTCTCATATCGCTCGCGCACAAACTTGCGGCAAAGGCAGTAAGAACGGGCAGAAAAGTAACGCTCGAACCGATGAATCCTTACGAGCGCAGAATACTTCACTCCGCGCTGTCGGACAATACCGAAGTCAAGACTCAGTCCGAGGGTAAAGAGCCGAACAGATACGTCGCGATAATCCCGAACAATTTAAAGCCGGGGAAAGGCGAATTTAAGGAACGCAGGAACGGCGACAGAAACGGCAGGGGCAGAAGAGACCGCCGCGACGAGACTCCGCGTCAACCGCGCCCGAAAACAAGTGGATTCGGCACTTATCTCGGCAACAGTTTAAAAGATAAAGACGAGTAAAACAAATAAAGACAAAGGCAAGCGCAATTGCGCTTGCCTTTTAAAATCCGCAAAAATCATATTGAAAAATGCGAAAGAAAATATGAAATATACGCTCGTTACGAGGGAATAAAAAGGCGAGATTACCGAAAAGATTATCTCTGTCATTGCGAGGAGCGTAAGCGACGCGGCAATCCCCTTATAGAAATTCGGGTTTTACACCGGAGGGATTTTAATTTTAATTAATTGTGTCGCTTTGTCAGAAAAAATAAAATTTAATGCTCGGTAGCGGCATAAAGTCTTGTTAGGCTAATAAAGTGCTGAGTGATAAAATATACAAAATCAGCCGAAGTTTTATGCCGTTCTTCGCCCATAGACAATCGATCTTAAATATAGTTTTGTCACATTAATTTTTTAAGTATATGTGACATTTGTCACATTAATTATTTAAACGTATGTGACATTTTGTCACAATCGCTTGATTTTTTATGTGACAAGTGCTAAAATATAGTCAAAGGATAGAGCATATGCTGAAAGAAATCAGGTTAAAAAAGGGCTTAACGCAAGAAAAAGCCGCAAAAATTCTCGGAATAAGCAGAAGAACTATCATGCGATATGAACAAGGCATAACGCAATTATCAAGCGAAAAACTGCAGCTTTACAGCAAAATATTACAAAATTATGAAGTAGTCGACGAACAACACGGAGTTTTAAGCGTTGAAGAGATAAGACGAATATGCGAGGAAGTTTTCAAAGATTACGCCGTAGAATATTGCTATCTTTTCGGTTCTTATGCAAAAGGTAAAGAGCGTGAAACGAGCGACGTAGACTTGCTTGTTAATTCTACCGAAAAGGGCATCCGCTTTTATGAAATGACGGAACTTTTGCGGGAAAACCTCAAGAAAAAAGTTGATTTATTAGACGTCAGTCAATTAAACGGGAACGTTGAGTTGACGCGAGAAATTTTAAGGGACGGCATAAAGATTTATGGATAATATAAAAGGCGATAACTATTTTCTTGATAAAATAATCTCCGACCTTGAGTTTATAATCGCGCATACGCAAGGGAAAACGCAAGCGGAAATCGAAAAAGACGAATTGCTTGTCGATTCTATGCAATTTCGTTTGATCCAAGTGGCTGAAAACGCAGATAAACTCTCAGGCGGTTTCAAATTAAGACACAGCGATTTACCGTGGCGAGCAATAAAAGGCATGAGAAACGTTATAGTTCACGACTATGGAGTAGTCGATATGACGATCGTTTGCGATACGTTACTTAATTCTATTCCCGAATTATATGACAACTTGAAAGATTTAATATAAATATATAAGCCGCGGGCGCTAAACTTAGCGCCCGCGGCTTATATATAAATGTCACAAAGCCTTGATTTAACCTTAAGTCGGTGTTAAAATTCAGAAAAAAAGTATGCTGACGAAAGTTCTCGCCCGCATACCGATTTTTAGTATATTAAAATGTTTAAACCGTTTTTATTTCCGTCGCCGCCGTGCCGCCGCTTTTTTTATTCTCGTAGTCCTCTATAGCCGCCTTTATCGCCTCTTCCGCGAGTACCGAGCAATGCAACTTTTGCGGCGGAAGTCCTTCGAGTTTTTCCACTACCGCCTTGTTCGTAAGTTTCAGCGCCTCGTCTATCGTCATGCCCTTTACCATTTCCGTTGCGGTCGATGACGTCGCTATTGCCGCAGCGCAACCGAAAGTCTTGAATTTCGCGTCGGTTATTATATCGTTTTCTATCTTTAAAGTTATCTGCATTATATCCCCGCAAGCGGCGTTGCCGACTTTTCCCAAGCCGTCGTAATTTTCCACTTCGCCCACGTTTTTGGGGTTTTGGAACGCGTCCATTACCTTTTCGTTATACATTTTATCTTTCTCCTTATTTTGTCGTTGATAAAGCCGCCCTTTATACGCTTTTTATATCGCTTTGCAATTTAAACAGCGGGGACATAGCGCGCAGTCTTTCGACGGTTTCTTTTAGTTTTTCTACCACGAAATCGACTTCTTCTTCGGTGTTTTCCTTGCCGAAAGTAAAGCGGATAGTGCCGTGCGCCGTCTCTTCTGATACGCCTATCGCGAGCAGAACGTGCGACGGTTCGAGAGATCCGGACGAACACGCCGAGCCGGACGAAACCGCTATCCCCGCGAGGTCGAGCGAAAACAGTATGGATTCGCCCTCGATATATCCGAACGAGAAGTTCGCGTTGTTCGGCAGTCGTTTTTTGCCGTCTTTCGGACCGTTCAACTTCACGAAGGGTATTTCTTCGGTGACCTTTTTAATGAATTTATCGCGGAGAGCGGAAACGTATTCCGCGTTCTTTTGTAGGTCTTTTTCGGCAAGCCTTAGCGCTTCGTAGAACCCGACGACTGCCGGAACGTTTGTAGTTCCGCCGCGTTTAGTGCGTTCTTGGTGACCGCCAGAGATAAGCCTGTCTATTTTTACTCCGGTTTTGATATACAGCGCGCCGATTCCTTTCGGACCGTTAAATTTGTGCGCCGAAAAACTCATCGCGTCCACGCCGAGATCGTTTACGTCGACGTCCAGCGCGCCCATAGCCTGTACGGCGTCCGTAAAACAGAATATTCCGTGCTTATGCGCTATTTCCGCTATTTTCTTGATAGGCTCGATAGTTCCGATTTCGTTGTTCGCGAGCATACACCCGATAAAAATCGTGTCGTCGCGAATAGAATTTTCAAGTTCTTCAAGGTTTATAAAGCCCTCTTCGTCCACTCCGATATACGAAAACTCAAAACCGTCTTTTTCGAGTTCTTTTGCCGTAGAAAGCATCGCAGCATGCTCGATTTTAGAAACGATAAGGTGTTTGCCTTTGCCTTTAAGCGCGCGGCAAATTCCGCGTAGCGCCCAATTATCGCTCTCTGTTCCGCCCGAAGTGAAGTATATTTCCGACGGTTTTGCGCCGATTAGTTTCGCAATTCCGTCTCTCGCCTCGTCGACCGCCTTTTGCGCGCTTCTGCCGAAAGCGTGCTGACTGTTCGCGTTTCCGTAAATCTCGGTAAAGTACGGCAACATCTTTTCCAAAACCCTGTCGTCGAGTTTCGTCGTCGCCGCATGATCGAGATATATTTCTTTCATAATCAAAGTCCTCCGCGGCAAGAGCCGCTAAAACCTACCAAATTAGTAGGTTAAACTTATTATAAACCTAAAGAAGAGAAAAGTCAACTGAATTAGGAAATAAAATTTTAAAAATCGGTAAAAGTGGCGACAATATAATCAATATATAATATATAAGAAAAAAATCGAAAAAAGCGAGGAAAGCGGCGGACGGTGCGTCGCAACAACATTTTGTGGTATAAAACCATAAAAAACGGAATATGTAGTGCGGTGCGAAAAAAGTTAAAAAAAGTCGAAAAAATTTTTGAAAATATCGTGAAAAACAGTTGACAACGGAAAATAAAAGTGGTAAGATAAACGCACGCTTTGAGGCACGGAAAGGATATATTATCCCGACGAAAAAGTCAAGAAATCTTTTTTAAAAACAATAGAAAAATGCTTGACAAAGGATGTCGAATGTGGTAATATATAAAGGCTGTCGCGAGGCAGAGGCAAACGGGAGTTTGCCAGGAGCAGATTAAAAATTGAATAGAAGGAAACGAATTGAGAGTACGAAAGTACAAAAGTTTCCGTTAATTTCAAAAAGAGTAAACACTCTAAACAGTCATACGCGAAGACGAAAAAATAGCGAAGTGCTAACGAAACGTTAGAGCAGTTGTGGAGTAGAGATACTTCACGGCTTTAAGAATATTAAACTCAAGAGTTTGATTCTGGCTCAGGACGAACGCTGGCGGCGTGCTTAACACATGCAAGTCGAACGGAAGTAGAAATACTTTAGTGGCGGACGGGTGAGTAACGCGTGAGCAACCTGCCCTTATCAGGGGGACAACACAGAGAAATTTGTGCTAATACCGCATAAAGTTACGGATAGGCATCTATCCGTAACCAAAGATTTATCGGATAAGGATGGGCTCGCGTCCCATTAGGTAGTTGGTGAGGTAACGGCCCACCAAGCCGACGATGGGTAGCCGATCTGAGAGGATGAACGGCCACATTGGAACTGAGAGACGGTCCAGACTCCTACGGGAGGCAGCAGTGGGGAATATTGGGCAATGGGCGCAAGCCTGACCCAGCAACGCCGCGTGAATGAAGAAGGTTTTCGGATTGTAAAGTTCTGAGATGGGGGACGAA
>CAMOXE010000044.1 GCA_946628865.1 uncultured Clostridia bacterium
CGGTTTTAATCATAAAAGAAAATCATTCAAAAAATTTTGGACGGGATTCCACAACAGAAGGAAGTGGAGATGGAGCCTCTGTTTCATTCCGAGCGAAAGCGCCTTTACCGGCTTTTTGCCGACGTTGCCTAAACCGACAAACTCCAAAAGCCTGTTTATCTCTTCGTCGTCTGTCGGCGAGAGATATGAAAATCTCTTCATATTCTCGAACGCGCTCACGCCGTTATAGAGCGCAGGCTCTTCTATGAGCGACCCTATACGCTTACGCTCCGCCGAAAGATCCTCGCTGCCGAAGAGTTTTATTCCGCCCGACGTCGGGAAAGTAAGCCCCAAAATAAGTTTTAGTAAACTCGTTTTGCCCGCGCCGTTTTTGCCTATCACACCGTAAATATCGCCTTTGCGCACCTTAACGGATACGCCTTTTACCGCCGCCAAATCGCCGTATACCTTTAAAAGCGACTCGGTTTCTATCACGCATTCCATATAAGCCTCCTAAGTTTTTCTAATACATATTATAATATTTTTTTATAATATAGGCAAGTAAATGGGCGTTTGCGTTGACATTTTATTCTAAATATATTAAAATATTACTTATGGAGGGTATTACTATAAGTAATATTACAGGAAAATGAAGAGACTTTCAAAGAAACAAATGATCATTTTCGCTATAGGGCAATTCGGTTGGTCGCTCCTTAGCGGAATCATCAGCGCATGGCTCGTAACTATTTACTTGCCTACCGAAGAGGATATAGCCAAAGGCGCTATTCAGTACATCACGCCCGGGCTTGTTATCGGCGGATTTTTGACCGTACTCGGCTTAATTACGGCGCTTAGCAGAATTTTCGACGCGGTGACAGATCCGTTGATTGCGAGTTTAAGCGACAGAAGTAAGAATAAGCGCGGCAGAAGAATACCGTTTATGCAATACGCCGCTATTCCGCTCGCCGTCGTCACGGTATTGTTGTTCTGGGCGCCGGTCGACAAGACCGACGGCGCGAATATCGCGTGGCTTTCGGTATTTATTATATTGTTCTATCTGTTTATGACGATGTACTGCACGCCGTATAACGCGCTCATATCGGAGTTCGGAAAAACTCAGGACGACAGAATGTTCATATCCACCGCAATATCCTTGACTTTCTTTGCGGGAACGATGATTGCGTATACGCCGTTCGTATTCGCGGGTATGCTCCAAAGCGAGACGATATCGTTTAACTTAAGTTACAGAATCTGCTTTATCGTGCTTGCCGCGATAGCCGCGGTCGCGATGCTTATTCCGACGTTCCTTTTAAAGGAAAAGGAATTCGTGGATACCGCGCCGTCGAAATCGGATATGTTCAAGTCGCTCGCGGCGACGTTTAAAAACAAGGACTTCCGCGTGTTCGCAGGCTCGGATATAATGTATTGGATAGGTCTTACGCTTTTCCAGACCGGACTTCCGTTCTTCGTAAAAGTTTCGATGGGCTTAGCGCCGAGCATGGTAATGGTATTTATGGGCGCGATGACGGTGCTTTCCGCGGCGATGTATCCGTTCGTAAACGGATTCGTCAAAAAGTACGGAAAGAAGAAACTCACTATCGCCGGATTTTTAGGACTTGCGATAGCGTATCTCATAACTTCTATGATAAGCATTCTGACGTTTATACCGGGTATCGTTTACGGCGTTATAATCTGTATAGTCGCGGCGTTCCCGATGGCTCTGCTCGGAATTATTCCGCAGTCGATAGTCGCGGACGTTGCCGAGGCGGACGGTATCGAAACCGGCGAAAACCGCGAGGGTATGTTCTTTGCGGCGAGGACTTTCGCGATGAAATGGGGACAAGCGATAGCGATGCTCGTGTTTACCTCGCTTTCTATCGTCGGAAACGCGCAAAAGGTCGGAAACGAAATAGTTCCGTCCAAACTCGGACTTACTATCGTTGCGTTCGCGGCGGTGTTGTTCTGCGTTTTAGGCGCGGTAATACTCGCGCTGTATAACGAGAAGAAAGTTATGAAAACCATAGCGAAAACTCCCGACGAGGCGGGAAAGGCAGAGGCGGAATAAGCATGAACTTCGGTTTATTCTATAAAAATTCCTGGGGAAAAGATAAACGGCTGGACGGAGCGGAAAACGAGGACGTCGTTCTCGAAGTCAAAGACGACGGGAAAAGGCGCACCGTAACGCTGAAAGCCAAAAAGCCGATTTCTTTGAACTCGTATTTCGAGACGGGGTATAAATTTACCCCGTCCGCCGATTATACGCCCGATCCGAAAGGCGATCTGTATTTTATGAACGGATACCAGTCCTGGACGGATACGCGCGAATTCTACGGCGACGCTCAAGAAAAAAACGTAAAGCGGCTGCCGAAAGCGCTCGTGAAGAGATTTGCTTTCGACCGCTACGGCGACGCGACTTTTTACGAATACGACAAACGCGTTCTTCACGGCTACGATATTTTTTACGTTAAAGGCTCGCTCGGCGCGTTTATTTTAAACCTCAATTATAAAAACGCCTATTTGATAGCGGAACTCGTGCGAAAGGAAGGTACTCTTTCACTTTCGAGCGATCTTAGCGGCAAAAGCCTCTCCGCCGGCGAAGAGTTTATCGCGGCGGACTACGCATACGCTCCCGACTATAAAAGCGGGATTGACGTTTTGGACGAATATTTCCCGAAAAAGCGCGTGGAAAAGATATTCGGATACACGTCTTGGTACAACTACTACCAAAACGTGAACGAAGAAATTCTTCTCCGCGACCTGTCCGCGCTCGACGAAAGGTTTAACCTCTTCCAGATAGACGACGGCTACGAAACTTTCGTAGGGGATTGGCTGAGCGTAGACGAGGCAAAATTCCCGCGCGGGCTGAAACCGATCGCGGACGCCGCGCACGAAAAGGGGTTTAAGGCGGGAATCTGGCTTGCGCCGTTCGTGGCGGAAGAAAAGAGCGAAACCTTTAAAAATCACCCGGAGTGGTTTAAAAAAGGCGAGGACGGTCAGCCCGTTAAATGCGGCTCGAATTGGAGCGGGTTTTACGCGCTCGACCTCGAAAACGAAGAAGTAAAAGAATATATTAAAACTTGCCTTACCGCTTACGCGGATATGGGGTTCGACTTTTTCAAACTCGACTTCCTCTACGCCGCAAACCTGCCCGAATACAGCGGAAAAACGCGCAGCGAAGCGGCGGAATACGCCTACGCGTTTTTAAGAGAGGTCTTAAAGGACAAACTGATATTAGGTTGCGGCGCGACGGTTTTTAACGCGATAGACAAGTTCGATTATTTAAGGGTAGGTCCGGACGTATCACTCGAATTCGACGACGTATGGTTTATGCGGCTTATGCACCGCGAGAGAATATCCACTAAGGTTACAATTCAAAACACCGTTTACAGAAGTCTGTTCGACGGCAGGTTTTTCGGAAACGATCCGGACGTATTTCTCCTCCGCGACGACAACATAAAACTTACCGAAAAGAACAAAGAGGCGCTACTTACCTTAAACGCGCTGTTCGGCAGCGTGCTTATGACGTCGGACGACATAGCGCTTTACGACGAGAAAAAGCGCGAAAAATTATCCGCGGCGCTCGACCTTTTTTACGGCGCGACGGTAAAAGATTATTACAGAAAAGATACCGAAATAACTGTTATATACGATTTGGGCGGAAAGACGCATAAGTTGGTCTATAACACCGAAAAGGGGGAAATTTATGAAAGATAAAACGAGTAAAATATTCGGCAACGCGATAGACGCGAAAACCGTAAAACAAGCGGAAAAGTCCAAGGCGAAGTATATTAAAAAGTACGGCGACGACTCTGAAAAAGATTACAAACTCTCTTTTAAAGACATCCCCGTTCTGGATTTTATCGGCGCTAAGCAGATAGTTTTCGGCGAGGAAAACGAAAAGATGGACGAAAAGGCGCTCGTCGTCGGGAATATCCGCATGGGTTTCGGACACTACAGAATATCCATTGCCATGGCGTCTTGCGCGGCGGCGCTCGGGTATAAGCCGTATTGGCTCGACCTTGCCTCGTTCGACGCGACCGGCTCGAAAATGATTCGCGAGCAGAACGATATGTATTCACTTGCGTCGAGAATATCGCAAAAATCGAAACTCTTCAACAAGTTGATTTGGGAGCCGCTTAACAGCGAGGGCTTTAAAAAGATAACCTATAACGCGAAAGACCAGAAAAACAGCGAACTGCTCGTCCCGATATTTAAAAACCTGCCGAAAGACGTGCCGTATATCGCGACGCACGTCTGGCCGAGCCAAGGCGCTATACACGCGGGGCTTACTCGCGTCGTAAACGCCATACCCGACAACTGGCCTATGGGACTGCACCTCTCCGAGGGCGCTATACACGCCGTGCAAACGCCGTTTGCCTATCTCGGATATAAGACTTTGGACGGGTTCTCGAAGAATATGCTGAGCGGTATTCCCGAAAGCGAACTGAAAATGGTAGGAAGGTTTATCGACCACGAACTTTTAGTCGATTTGGAAAGCGACAACGCGAGAAGAAAGGCGAGAATAAACGGCGGCAAGCCGCTCAGAATTTTAATGACCGTCGGCGGCGCGGGCGCGGGGTTCGATATGTTCGCGGCTATGGTCAAGCACTTGCTCCCATACGTCGAAAACAAGAAAGTGGCGCTGTTTATCAATTTCGGCGACCACGAAAACGTATACGAAAAACTCGTCGAAAAAATCGGCGAAGTGCCTTGCAAAAAGTTCTTTAACGACTACGACGGGCTTAAAACTCTCGTTTCCGATATTAAAGACGGCGACGCCGAGGGCGTTTACGCTATTTGCAACAGCGATATTTTCTGCGCGGTGTACTCGACGAATCTCTTGATGCCCGTATGCGATCTGCTCGTTACGAAACCGAGCGAACTCGCGTATTATCCTATCCCGAAGATATTTATGAAACACATCGGCGGACACGAAGTCTACGGCGCGATAAACGGCAGAGAGGTGGGCGACTCTTTAAACGAATACCCGAAAGCGAAAAAAATAAACGCTATGCTCGATAAAGTCCTTTCGGACAAAGAGATTATTCCGCACCTTTGCGACAGAATAGACGAACTCAAAAAACAAGGCTATTACGACGGCGGCTATAACTGCGTCAAATTAGCGGTGGGAGAAAAAGCGTGATACACTCGCTCTCGGGAGGCGTGATAAAGGGCGGCGGCTCGCACAGAATCGTTAAGGCGGGCGGGCGTTGGTTTTTATCCGACGAATTTGCGGTTTCCGTCGGCGATACGGTGCTGGTCGAGATAGACGGTAAAATTACAAAAGAAAAAGTTTCGGACGTTAAAATCGTAGACGAAACGATTTCGCCTATACGCATAAAATTTGCGCCGAGCGTTATAAACGTAGCGTTCGATTGATTAAAAATCGGCAACGTATTAAGTCAAGCGGCTTTACCTGCAAAAGCAGGTAACGCCGCTTTGTTTAAATTTTTATTTATGCTCGCCGCAACCGAACCCGCCCGCCGATTTTATTATAAATTTTAAATATTTTTTCTAACGGTTGACTTATATTTGAAAACGATATATAATTTACTTACCACATTTTTCCTATTTAATAAAAATCAGGCTATCGACGGCATTGTTACGTCTATCTTTTTGTGTAATGGATATAATTCCGGTAGAATTATATCCTGTACGTTTATAAATCCATTGCATGAAAAGAGTAATCTTTGTCGGCGATAGTGTAAACGGGAAAAGTGTGGTAACTTGCGTAAGGGTATAATCTGCATTTGCCGTTCCGCAAGGGGCGGCATCTTTTTTAAATAAAATAGCCGCTTTATCAATAAATATATAAAGTGGCTGTTTTGCCAAAGCGGAGAGAAAATGCTTAATGATATTTTTAGAGTGTCCTTCATAGGACATAGAGAAGTTGAAAATTTTGTTCATATCGAAGAAGAACTCGAAAACATTGTTAGGATATTGATAGAGACTAAAGAATATGTTGAATTTTATATAGGAAGAAACGGAGAGTTTGACGTTTTAGCGGCGTCTGCAATAAAAAGAGCGCAAAAGGATTATGGAAAGGAAAACAGTTTGCTAATTTTGGTAATTCCGTATTATGTAGCGCATATAAAAGATTATGAAAAGTATTATGATGAAGTTTTATATCCGGAAGAATTGTACAACGTACATTATAAAAGTGCAATAAAGAAAAGAAACGAGTGGTTTGTAAACAATACCGATATGTTAGTTGCTTTCGTAGAAAGGAACTATGGAGGAGCATATAAGTGTTTTCGACAAGCGAAAGAAAAAGGTCTGAGGATAATTAATTTATACAAACAATAAAAGCGAAGAAAAGGTCGCATTAAAAACTTGTTACCCGTAACGACGGATAAAAAATTTCATTAAACAAAGCGGCGTTACCGGCAAAAGCAGGTAACGCCGCTTTGTTTAAATTTTTATTTATGCTCGCCGCAAACGAAACCGCCCGCCGTTTTTATTGCGCCGCCGCTTGTCCGCAGCATAAACTCTTTGAAAAACTCTCGATTTTTTGGTCGATCATCGTCTTGTCCGCCGGCTGCGGCTGATAATAACCGCTCGTTTTCATTTGGCAAAATATCGAGTATTGATCTTCCGCCGTTTCGGACATATTCGCCTTTAAAGTCTTTCTTACGTCTTTTCCCGAAGCCTCCGTAAGCGAGGTGGAATAGAGTTTTACCAAGTCTTTTTCACCGGTCAAAATGTCCGTCAAAACGTCTTTTTCGGTAAGAGAATTCTGTTTTTTCTGCATTTTTACTTCCTCCTTATTTCAAAAGACCGAGAAGCGCGTTGAATCTCTTCTCGTGGTTTGCCGCAACGCTTTGCATTTCGCTCGCCGCCGCGCCTTTTAAAGTCGTGGAATACATTCTCGCCTTTTTGCAGACGTTCTCTTCGAGCGTCAAAAGGTCGGATATGCATTCAAGTTCCTTTGCCGTTAATTTTGGTTGCATAAAAAATTACCTCCGCGGGTTGTCCCGTAAGGTAATTCTTGCCGTTTTATCTTTTTTTTATACCAGCCGAGAATAATACGAACCCGTCTAATCGTCGCTATTTAGGCATATTTTAGCAAATTCTCACTTGAAGTATTGATATACGTCTGCGCTCGCCTTTACTAAAATCTGTCCAAAATATCGACGATTAGATGTCTTGC
>CAMOXE010000045.1 GCA_946628865.1 uncultured Clostridia bacterium
ATACCAGCCGAGAATAATACGAACCCGTCTAATCGTCGCTATTTAGGCATATTTTAGCAAATTCTCACTTGAAGTATTGATATACGTCTGCGCTCGCCTTTACTAAAATCTGTCCAAAATATCGACGATTAGATGTCTTGCACTTCCGACCGCGTATTTTGCGGATATTTTTGGTGAGTGTGAGTGCAATAGAATATCAATTCATTGCGCGAGAACTCGCCGAAAAGAACGCAAAATATGCCGTCAGAAGCGGGTTCGTATTATTCTCGGCTGGTATACGATAAAAACCGCGGAGGATTCGGGCTTAACGCCGAATCCTCCGCGGTTTTATCATATCAAAGAATTTTTTTGATAATTTTTCCTATACTCTTTGGGAGAGATTTTAAATTCATGAAGGAAATGCTTTGAAAAAGTACTCGGATTTTCAAACCCCAGCATTCCGGATATGTCAATTATCCGCAATTTGTCGTTGACCAGTAAACTCTTCGAGGCATGCACGCGTTTTTTGGTCAGGTACTCTATTGCCGAAACGCCCATATATTTCCTGAATTGAGTGGAGAAATACGGCAGGGAAAATCCCGCTTCCGCGGCGATCTGCGTGACGTTTTTCTGTAAAAAACTCACGCTGTTGAATTGCGGCAATAAGTTTTTCAGCCAGTTGGGCTTATAGTCTTGCAGATTGGATTTATGCCGTATCCACTCCGACAAAACGGTGGACAGTAAACATATATGCAGCGTTTGGAAAAACTCGTCGCCGTTTACTATCATTTCCTTTAACCTAAGCGACTGATTGAACATATACGAAAACAATTCGGGCGACAGCGTAAACGAAATCGGACCGCCGTAATTCAATATGCTGTCGTAGAGGTTCGGATCGCAGCAATCGCAGAGTTTTTTAAAGGTTTTTGTCGTCGCGTAAATATCTATATGCTCGTAAATTTTTTCGTCGTACTCGGTGAGTTGATGCACGTCGCCGGGGCGCAATATTACGCAACTGCCGTTCTGAAAGGGAACGGGCGTTCCGTTAATCGTGTTTATCGCGTGACCCGTAACGCAAAACGAAATTTCAAAAAAGACGTGGGAGTGAGGGTGACGGGGCGGCGTAAATGACGATTTGATATATGGATTTTGCTTGATGGATTTCAAATCTAAAACTACGGGCACTTTCAAACTGCTCCTTTTTTTTAGAGTGTACCACAAAAACCGAGTCTTGTCAAAATTAAATTATTAACCGATTTTTTCCATAAAATACCGTAAATTTTGGGATTTTTTCAAAAAACAGATTAAAAAAAGATTAGTTTTTAGAAAAAATGGAGTGGAAAGAATACTGTCGATTATGATAGTATAATTATGCTCCCCGCATTATGTTTGCAAAACTTTTGCGTCGGGGCAACGGAGGAATACGAGATGAAAAAATTTGTATCAATGTTTCTTGCCGCGATAACGCTTGCGTCATTTGCGGTATTCGGCACCGGTTGCGGCGGTTCGGAAACCGTTGTAAACGACGATAAAACCATAAACGTTCGTCTTTACAAAGCGGGGTTCGGAGACGCATTTATTTACGAACTTAAACAGAAATTCGAGAACCTTTATTCGAGCGAAGGCTATAATATAAACGTCTTGCCGCCGTCTCAAGGCTCCGCAGGCACGCCTATGGTACAGGAAATGTACAGCGGATACAAAGACACGCAGATAGACTTATATATAACCGGCGGTATTCAACCGAATATGGTCAGCGGCGACAAGAACGTCGCGCAATACTATGAAAAGGGCGAACTTTGCGAAGACCTCGAAGAGATAGTATTCAATCAAAAGGCTATCGGCTACGACGGAAAAGAGAGCAAAGATAAAATAGCCGACAAGATAGTCCCGGATTTCGTTCCTTTCCTCAGGGCGGACAACGGCAAGTTATACGCTTTTGCCTGGGCGCAGACGAATGCGGGAATGGTCGTCAACACTAAGAAATTGAAAAGTTACGGCGTGACCGAGTTGCCGAGGACGACGAACGAATTGATCAAGGTGTTCGATTTGATCCTCGACAGCGAAAAGGCAAAAAATACCAAGACCTATCCGGTAACGTACAATCTCACCATCGGCGCAGGCGGCGCGTCCACTTACCAGGACTGCGCCATACAGACGTGGCTTGCTCAATACGACGTTGACGCGTATAACGAATTTTTGCGTATGCAAACGAAAGGCGAAAACGGCTGGACTGATATGCAAGACGGGTATAAGATATTCGAGAACGAACATATAAAAGACGTTCTGGAAGTCGGATATCAATTCATGGATAAAAAATATTCCGTCCCCGGCTCTAACGAACACGAACTCGCTCAGGCGCAAAGTCTGGTCATGGAAGAGCAGGGCTATAACAACGCCGTATTTATGCTCAACGGCGACTGGTTCTTAAACGAAGTCAAGAAGAATTACTCTGCGGGACTTAACGATATAGAGTTTATGAACGTTCCCGTCATCTCCTCGCTCGGCGTGGAATTATTCGGTGCAGGCACTTCTTACGCTTTGACCGACGAAAAGTGCGACGAACTCCTTTCGTTTATATGCAAAGAGGCTGACGCAAACAAGACGATCGACGAGATAATAGAATCCGTATCGAACGAAATGGGCATTACCGTAGCCGCAGCCGACGTGGAAAAAGTCGCTGACGCTCGCGGTGTCTGCTATTCGAGAGGTATTGAACACGTTGCGTTCATAACCAAAGGCTCTACCAAGAAGGATATAGCCGCGCTCGCTTTGAGAATGATGGCAAGCGACGACTTTGCCAAAACTTTCATTGACACGGCGAACGCGTCCTCTCCGTATACCAAGAGTGTGGACGCAACCTCTAAATACGCCTTTATAAACGAGGCGAAAGCACTTGTGGACAACGCGTATTTCAGGGCGATAAACGGCAGATACGAGGGACTCAGAATTAAAGTGCTGTCGTCATATTCCATGTTCCCGACCATATCCAACCTTGCGTTGACGCTCTATAACAAAGCGGACGCGAAGAGTTACGCCGCGGCTGCGGAAGAAACGTTTAACCTCAGTATTACGGAAGCGAAAAAGGCCTGGGACAATTACTTAAAATAATTTGGGTGCTATATGGCTTTATTGACGAAAAAAATCGGGAAATACAGTGGATTTGAAAAACGCAAATTCCCGTTTGTGTACTTATTCATTGCGTTTCCCGTAATACAATTCATTATATTTTGGGTGTACGTCAACTTCTCGAGTATAGTTCTTGCTTTTCAGGACGGTCAAGGACTGTTTACCTTGGAGAACTTTAAAGCGGTATTAAACGCTTTTTCAGCCGAATCCACCGTGGGCGGAATAAGGGTAAACCTGTTCATGGCGTTAAAGCACTCGTTACTGCTTTGGGGTTTGGACTTTTTTATCCTTTTCCCGATAGGGGTTGCCACCACCTACGTCCTTTACCGCAGATTGCTCGGACACTACGTTTTCAGAATATGCTATATAATTCCGAGCCTGATGGGCGCGGTAATGTGGACGCAACTTATCCGCTATCTCGTAAGAACGGACGGCGCAATCACGTTGCTCTTTAAGGCGATAGGCGTTTCCGTTCCGGAAAGGACGGGCTTGTTTTCGGATCCCACCACCGCTTTCCCGACGATAGTCGCGATAAAGATAGCGATGGGACTTGTCGGAAACAACGCGGTTTTGACGGGCGCGTTTTCGAGAGTGCCGGACGAGATATACGAATCCGCCGACCTCGACGGCGCAGGTTTTTGGACCACGTTTTTCCGTATAGCCGTGCCTTGCGTATGGTCTACGATAGCGACGCTTCTTACCTTTGCGCTGTGTTCGTTCGTCACCGCGGATTATAACGTGTTCTTGTTTACGGGCGGTAACGGCGGAAACAACACCGAAACGATAGGTTACGTTCTATACAAGATGACTCTTACAATATCCGAATCTACGGGTAAACCTTTCTACGGTCAACCTGCGGCTCTCGGCCTTTTACTGACGGCGATAACATTACCGATAGTACTTTTCGGCAGAAGAATAATCGATAAGGTCTATGCCGACGTGGAGATTTAAGGGGGCGCCGCAATGAGAAAGATAGCATCTAAAAAATCGGGTTTAAACGAAAAGATAACAGCGGTCATATTCTTTATATTGTTCGTAGTTATAGCCTTTATGTGCATTTATCCGTTTATGTGGGCTATAAACAATTCGCTCAAACTCCACAGAGAATATATGCGTGACAGTTTTGCCATTACGGATTCTTGGGTGATAAGCAATTACTCGCTCGTGTTCTCCTCTTTTAAATTGGGGAATATGGGATATTTCGATATGCTTTTCAATTCGCTGTGGATTTTGGTCGTAAAAGTCGCGGTGAACGTCGGAGCAAGCGCAATGCTCGCATACGCATTGGCAAGGTTCCGTTTTCCGGGTAAAGAATTTCTCTACACAGTGGCAATCTTCGTAAACACTATTCCCATAATCGGCAGCGGACCTGCGGCGTTTAAACTGCTCAGCGCGCTGAAAATGGTTGAAAATCCGTTTACGATCTGGCTTTCCTGGGCGTCAGGATTCGACTTTGCGTTCATCGTTTTGTACGGTTACTTTAAAGGCGTAAGTCCGGCGTATTCGGAATCGGCGTATATCGACGGAGCGGGGGAACTGCGGGTTTTCTTTTCGATAATGTTGCCGCAAGTTTTACCGTGTCTCGTGGCTATAATGATAACTCAGGCGATAGGCGTGTGGAACGACTACGGAACCGTAATGATTTACCTGAGAAAGTCGCCTAACCTCGCATACGGAATTTATATGCTCTATCAGACGGCTCATACGCTCGAAGGCGGTATCCCGGTATACTTTGCCGCCGCGGTTATATCGGCGTTGCCGGTAATCGTTTTGTACGCAAGTACTCAAAAATTGATAATGACGAATATGACGGCAGGAGGATTAAAAGGCTGATGTACGAAAAATACTATAATACCGACCGCGTTGAATTTAATCTGTAC
>CAMOXE010000046.1 GCA_946628865.1 uncultured Clostridia bacterium
AATTGACCTGTCGGAAATCTCGCTATCGCGCCGTGATGCCCCGCTGCCGTATCGGAAGATATATGGATAAATACGTTGTCTATCGTTCCGCCGCTCAACGTGTCAACGAGAAGTCCTCCGTAACCGGAAACGTCTGCGTTGACTATGCCAAGATTCTTTATTGTGCCGTTCAGATTTCCGAAAAGCGCAGTGAACTGATCTTCACCGCAAGCAAGACCATATACGGTGTGTCCTCGTCCGTCAAACGTGCCCGCGAAAACATTGCCGCGGTTCGCCATAGTCTTGCCGCTATAATCGATATCGGCCGTAAGGATATAGTATCTGCCTGCAGTCGTGCCGGGATTTGTAAGGAACGAGTTAAGACTCGTTGCATCCGAATAAGCATACTCGACGATATCAAAAGTTCCGCGATAAACGTTAGCGTCGGTAAATATTTCCAAAGACGAATTTTCACCGTAAACGTCTGCGAAATATGTCTCCGCAAGAGCCGTAAACGCGTCGCTCGGATAACTTATATCGGTTCCGTTTACGGTAACGTTTTCGACGTCGCCCGTAAGAGCACCGACTGTAAGCCCCGATTTAAGAGAAGAATCGTCCGCACCTTTAACAACCGTATTTAAAGTTCCCCAATTTACTATCGCGCGTTCTTTAAAAGCGGCGTACACGTCTTTATTCGCGGTTATTTCCGTAAAAGCAGCCGGATTTCCGCCGTTATCTTCCCAACGCGTAAACGTATAATACGTTTCCGAGGTTTCGGCCTTGGTAGGCTCGGTCGCATAAACCGCATCCGCGCCGTAACGAACGTTTTCCGTATAAACCTTGTCTTCGCCTACATAATAATTTACTTCGTAAACTTGTCTGTCGTAATAAACGTCAACGACCGTCGTGCCGTCCGCCGCGATAGTTCCCTGCTCGAAAGCCTTTGCGGTAAAGCCGGTATAAGTCTTCGCCACTGCAGCCGTCGTCTCAGCCGTCGTGCCGGTAAGATTATCGGTGTCCGCAAGCGTATATTCGTCGTCCGAAACGTTCTGCTTATAATGTTTTACGGTATAAGCCGTATCGGTATTCGCCGTCCACACCGCTTTTACGGTAATGTTCCCGATGACCGTTTCCGTGCCGTCAAGGTCAATGTAGGAGTCTTCTCCCGTTTGAAGTTGCCATTTTACGAAAGTATATCCCGTTTTGGTCGGAATTATTTCGTCCAATGCGCTCGACGCAGTTCCGTAAGGTACGCTCGCCGCCGCTATTTCGTTTCCGCCGTTCGTGTCGAACGTCACCGTATAAGTTCTCGTCGTTTCCGTAAACGTCGCGGTATAAGTCGCGTCGCCCGTATCTGCCGCAGGTGTGACGTCCCAACCGTTATCCCAAGTATAAGAATACTGCGCGGTCGCGGTCTTGGTCGGAGTTTCGCCCGTATAAGCGGGAACTTCGCCGTATGCGACTTCGTTAGTGTCGAGCGTATTGCCGTCGCCGTCTTTCCATGTAATGCAATAAGTATTTACAGTGTATTTAGCGTAGAGGTTTGTATCTCCGGTAACTTTCGTTCCGTTCTCACCGAACGTCCAGGCGGCAGTTCCGGCTGCATTTTTCCATGCGTCGAAAGTGTATCCCGTTACTTCGGGTGCGGTAACTTTCGCTTCCGCTATGGTATCTCCGTATTGCTTTTCTTCACTTCCGTCGTCTATTGCGTTGCCGTCTTTATCATAATAAGTTATAGTATAGGTATGGATATAAGTTTCGGCAAAATCGGCTCCGTTTTCCGTATCTGCAAGCACGGCGTCAGCCATAGAGGCAACGCCCGCTTCATTTCTGTAAATCGTCTTTTCTCCGTTTACGACATAAGGCATAACGGCAAGTTTCACGTTGCTCTTATCGGTAGGAACGTTGTATATTGCTACTACGCTCTCGTAATAGTCTACTTCGTTTTCCGTTATCGCTTTCCAATAATCGGTAGTGTCGAGATCGTAAACGCCTGCCACTTCCGCATTAGCCTTTATAAGTCCGCCTTCAAGCGTTTTCGCTATGGCGTTCGACGTTACCAAAACGCCTGTCTTAACGCCTTCGTTTAACTCTCCGTCCGTCATAAGCGTTTCAAATTTCGCTTTTTCAACGCGGACTTTAAACCTTATACCGCCGTTAGGATGCTCATCATCCTTAACTCTCACCGCAATTGCAACCGCAAAGTCAGCCGCAGTGAGTTCCTCGTCCGCTCTCGCCGTTACGCTCGAATTTATAAGCGTTATTCCAAACAAAAGCGAACACACCGTCATCAGCGCTATTATCGCGCTTAATAATGTCTTTCTAATGGATGTCATATTTCCTCCTCCTTAATTGAAATCGCCATCATCTAACCAAGTAGAATCCCATTCAAATCCCTGTTCTCCACTTACCGTAAGCACATCATCTTCGCCATTAAAGCGGACAACTTTTAAATTTGGCTCTTTATATTTATTCATATTTTTCCCTCCTCAGCCGTTAACTCCTTCGGCTTTCGACCAATTCTCGACGTCATAATCCATACCGACTTCGGTCTGGTCCTTGACGTCACCGCCGCCGCTACCAGATTCGACGTCGGTGCTTTGCTTTTCACTCGTTTTTTTCGAGGAACCGCAACCTGCCGTTAGTGCGCAAGCCGAAAGCATAATCACAGCCGACAGAACGCACATGAGCAATTTCTTCATGATTCACCTCCAAAAAAGATTAATGTATAAAATTTGCAGTTTTACAAGCGCTACCGACACCGCACTCGCTACCACTTGTAAAACGCACAACTTTTAACTGATTAAAGCCACAAGTCTTTGCCCCAAACACTTTCGTTTTCTTCATCTCTAACAACTACATCAGATTCGCTTTCACTTGTATCTTCTTCAAAATCATCACTATTATCTTCATTCCCGGAAGATATTTCATCTTCGCTCTGATCGCCGGTTTCTGTAATAATCTCAATTTCAGTCTGATCGTTATCCGATTCGATAATTTGACTGTTATCGACAAGACACGAAGAGAGCATGAATAAGGCAACAAAAATTATCGTTAAAAGTAATTCTTTTTTCATTTTAATCCCTTTTTGATAAGTTAATATCTATCTCCTTTGATCTTATTGTGCGTTTTTTGCTCTCGCCGCAAGAACTTTAGCCCGTTGCGGCATAGGGAAACGCATAGAACATTCACCTCGCTTGAAAATTTCCTTTATGAAGGATCTCGCTTATTTACGGTAGATTCTGACGCGATTGACCGCAAAACGGTAACAATCGCTAATCCGTCGCTACGCTCCTTACATTTGTCCGTCATAGTTTGCCCGTGTAAGAAATTATAGAGAAATCTTCTCTTTCGTAGTAGCGGACAGGTAAGTTATTGCTCTTTTAAACACCGCTATCTTATACGAAGTATTATCCCAATAATCGCTTTCAAAAGTATATCCGGAACCTGAAAACTCCGAAACGGTCTTTATCGTCAAAGACGCATAAGCGTTCATTGCCGATTTGAAGTTCGCATAACTCGCGTCGCCGCGCTGGCTCGTCATGTTCCTGTTTGCCGATGACGCGTCAACTATCGCATAAACGTTTTCAAGCGTAGAGCCGCAAGCCCCGTTCAATCCGAAACCGAAAAGCAATCCGCCGTTGGAGTTCACTGCTCTATTTTCATACCATACAACCGTGTTCGATACGCTGAATTGACCTGTCGGAAATCTCGCTATCGCGCCGTGATGCCCCGCTGCCGTATCGGAAGATATATGGATAAATACGTTGTCTATCGTTCCGCCGCTCAACATGTCAACGAGAAGTCCTCCGTAACCGGAAACGTCTGCGTTGACTATGCCAAGATTCTTTATTGTGCCGTTCAGATTTCCGAAAAGCGCAGTGAACTGCACGGCCCCGCAAGCCAAATTATATACAATATGTCCCTTTCCGTCAAAACTTCCGGAAAAAGTTTGACCTCTGTCCGCCATAGCTTTTCCGCTGTAATCAATATCCGCCCCGAGCGTATATATTTTCCCCGCTGTGTCTTCCGTGGCGGCGTTGCACAAAAATTCGTTAAGTTTTAAAGCGGTCGTGAAACAGTATTCGACAATTTCGATCTTTCCGCCATATACTACTCCGCCGATAATAATTCTTATATCGGCTAAACCGTTCATTTCCGTAAACACTTCGGACAGAATAGATATCTTATTACCCGAAACAGAATAGGCGACCTGTTCCCCGTTGATGTTTACTTCCGAAATCGTTCCCGTTATCTGCGATACGTCGATAACCGCCTCATTGCTTATAAGCGATTCGTCGTCGGAATCTTTTATAACCGTACCAACAATTCCGATATCTTCGGTTTTCGCTATTTTATATAGCGTATCGGCGGATATTCTCTGCGCTGCTGACGAAATAATATAGACGTTGTAATCGGTCTTATTCCAATAATCGTTATAAATTCCGCTTTTATCGGTTTCGGTAAATTCAGCAAGAGTTTTTACGACGGAAGAATCGAGCGCATTCATTTGCGACTTGAAATTTGCGTACGCAGCATCGTTTCTCTGCCCGACCAAATGTCTTGTTCTGCACTCTTCGTCGATAATAACGTACGTTCCCGATATGTCGGCATTTGCCGACGCGTTGCCAAAACCAAATAAGGCGCCCGCATATTGGCTTTCAGTAGCGCGTGTTTCAAACCAGATAACGACGTCGGTAATTTTACATCTTCCGAGGACAAATCTTCCTATCGCACCGTGGTTGCCCGTTCCCGTATCCGATAAAACGTGAATAAATACATTGTCTATTACGGATCCGTCATTGATACAATCCGCAAGTAGCCCGCCGGATCCGGAAATCGTCGCGTTGACTATGGCAAGATTGTATATTCCCCCCTGTAAAGTACCAAATAATCCCGTAAACTCTTCATTGGAAGAAACGTTATATATAGTATGTCCGAGTCCGTCAAAATCTCCGGCATACGTCTGCCCGCGCGTCGCCATGGCTTTGCCGGAATAATCTATATCTTCACCGAGCGAGTGACATTTAAAAACCGTCTCGTCGTACTGCGCTTTATTAAGTATATCCGAAAGGCGTTCGGCAGTCGTTATAACGTCGTCGTAAACGTTGATTTTATAGATTTTATTTCCCGCGTCCGTCTTCAGAACAAACGGCAAGTCTTTACCGCCGATATTATAGACCGCCCCCACCGTGAGTTCGATCTCGCCCGTTTCCCGATTATATTTATAATCGCTCTTCGCTATTTCGCTATTGCCTATATAAAGGCTGTTTACCGTAGCGACTTTTTCAACGGGAATCAGATAAATTCCGCCCGCAATGTATTCGCTTCCGTTTTCGATTTCTTTCGTTGAATTTATATATCCCGATGCCATCGACGCTTTAAAACAAGAAAAGATATTTTCTACTTCACCCGGGTTTTTGTAAACGTTTATAAAAGTGTCGATAGCAAACGCGTCCACTGCCGATTTTACCGTCGGAATATAACAAGAATCGAAGTCCCAGAATTTACCCGCCTTGCTTTTGTCGAAATATCCGTTGGCAACAAAATCCGCGTATGATCGTATATGTTCCGAATCCAATTCGTTCATTGCCGCACGGAAAACCTGATATCCTTCGTTGGTTCTTTGTCCGACAAGGTGCCTATTCGCCTGATTTTCGGCTATAACATAGGTGTTTTCGAAAGTAACTTTCGATCCGTCCGACCCAAAACCGAACAATAAACCGTTATAAATATGAGCACTTATGCCTTCCCACCATATTACGGAATTGCTTATTACGTTGTTTGTTCCGTCAACTCTCCTGCATATCGCGCCGGACTGATCCGTCGTGCCGCCTTTTTTAATATGGATAAATACGTTGTCGATCCTTGCCTCGCCTGACATACTGTCGCAAAGTACACCGTCGCATCCCGTACACATATTGACGTTCAACAAGCCTAAATTTTTTATTTCTCCGGAGAGCCCTCCAAATAAACTGTTCCACAATCCGCCCTGACCTGTTACGTCGCCAAGAACGTTGTATATCGAATGCCCGAGTCCGTTGAATACGCCCGCAAATCCGTTGTCGGCTATAAGAGTAAGACCGTTAAAATCCACATTCTCACCGAGCGCAAAATATTTATCCCTCGTATTCGATGTGGTAGCGTTGTTGAGAAATTCGTACGTCTCTTCCGTAGTTTTTAACACTCTGTCGGCAACTACGGTATAATCGAATTTATATCCGTACATATCGTTACAAACGACGTATTTCCTTTCCCCAGATATTATCGTTTTACCGTCCAACGCGCCGTCGTTCACTTTCAACCATGTACCGGAAGTAACGTCCGCAACGTTTAAAACTTTATTGATCCCTCCTTCGCTAAAATCAACTGTAACAATAGGATCTTCTTTATTTATAAGCAAAACGTCTTCAACTTCGATTATAGGATAATCTACGTTTACATATACGAAAGACCGTAACTTTTCACTGCCGAACGTAGTCTCCGCCCATACTTTCGTATCTCCGACGGAAACGCCGATAATTTCATTTTCGCGAATTTTACACACATCCTCGTTTTCACTGCTCCAAACAAGGTCTTCCGCGGCAACTGTCTCGCCGTCTTCGCCTATAATTTCACCGGTCAACACGATTTTATTCTCAAAGTTCTTACCGCAAAGAGTCGGCATCGAATAAATTGTCACGCTGTTTTCCGACAGAGACAACCGAGTTTTCGTCACGACTTTTACGGTGACGATCGCCACGGTTCTGTCTTCAGGTCTTCCTTGCGGTTCTCCGGTAATCTTTATCCTTGCGCTGCCGAGAAATATTCCCTTTATTCTTCCGCTTTCGCTCACGGTTACCGATTCGTTATCGCTTTCAAAAGTGAAAATCGGATTGTCGATAACTTGTGTTTCATCTTCCAGCGTCGGTTTGAGCGAATATTCGCCGCCTTCATAAAGATTTAACGTTTCTTCGACCTTTATCGTAAGCGGTCCATAAATTATAGGATCGGTCTGTTCTTCCGGAACTTTCTCCGGAACTTTCTCCGGACCTTTTCCGCATGCGCCCGCAAGCAAAAACACGCAAATCGTTATAAATGAAAACACAAAAAGTTTGAACGTTTTTCTTCTCATTCTTTTACCCTCTTTTTATTTAGCTCTTACGCTTTCTATAAACTCCCTTATCGTTTGCCCTCCGGATTCGGCCGTTTCGCTCATCTTGCACGACTTTGCATCGTTTTCCAGCGTTTCAAGCAAGCCCTCGATTTCTTTTTTAGTATATCTGTCCGAATAAAGCGACAATAAAGTGTATAATGTCGAAACCCTTTCCATCGATATGCTGCGCGCGATAAGAGAATATCTCTCGCCGTCTTCTTTTTTTAAGCTTTCGATTGCCGCAAACGCCCTATCATAATAATCCAAAAAATCAACCAGATAAGAATGGCTCCATAATTCTCTTTTAAGCGTTGCTCCGCTTAAATAATTTACCCAAATCGCTTGAATACCATTCGCCCCTGTCTTTGCTTTTTCTCTTATGTCTGCCCAATAACTTCTGTATTTGTAATACGCCTCGCGCATTATATCACCGGCCTCTCCGTAAACTCCTTGAAAATATTTATAAACCAAATCGTTTACGTTAAGATCAACGTTCCACCTCAATTTTGTCGCCACATATAATTTAAGCATGCTCCATCCTGTCGCGAGTCCGGAATTAAGCCATTGTCCCTGATCATACAAATGAAGACAATTGCTTTCTTTCATCAATCTGTATAATTCTTGTTTCGACGTAAGGCTCTCGTAAGGAACAAGATAATTTCGCGTATTGAAATCATAGGTGTAGAACATACACGAGTGACCTATCGTCGCCCAAGCCCGCATATTTCGATACATCGGCGCATTTTTAGGATCGTCCGAAAGCATTCCGAAATCGTATTTTATCGGAGCCATAACAAATCCTATTTTATTATGAATTTCCAAGTCTCCGTTTACCGTAAACGAATCGGTCTGCGCGTTATACGTTACGGGAGCGTCTTCATACGTTTGATACGCAAGAAGATTTATATAAAAATCCCTTTTATAAGGACTCCCTTCTTTGGTCTCGTACCACTCGTAAACCTTTTTAAGAACATCGTTCAAAAACAGTATGGCCGTGGCGCTTTTCGCACCGTATTTTAACGTATTTGCAGCACACGCTTTACATTCGCACGCAGGAGCTCCGTCCATCTGACCGAAAATAAGAAATTTTCCCGTTGAACCTCCTTTGAATTCATCGTATATTTCCCGACATAACGCGTCCACCATCAATGCATATTCGTCTTTGTCGCCGTGCGCAGTCAAACATAAATTTTCTTCGTATTGATAACCGCTGACCGTTTCTTTCCAATTCGTATACCACTTCGGGTGCTCTTCACCGTATGATTCGATAGGAAGAATCAACAACTCGTTGTGAACCGAAGTGTTGCCGTTGATTTTCATTGCGGTAACGTCTCTCCCCGTCATCCTGTATCTTGCGGTAACATTTGTCGCGCCCATAAGAGCGCCGTAATTCGGTGCAAAAGACTCTATATCCGGAATTGATTTTTCGTTATATTCCCGTAAAGGTATGTTTTTTACGTTTTTATCGATAGAATAAATATCCGGAGCAAAATATTCATAATTCAATTCAGTTCCGAAAAATTCATATACGGAATAAAGCGTGCCGAATTCCGTCGCACCGAGAAAGAACATCGATTTCCCAACTGTTTTTATGATATATCCCTGTTCGCCGAGGTCTTCTTTCGTAACGCTTATTCCCGCCTGTTTTGCCAATTGCGTATCCCCGATCGACAAGTATTTCGAATCTGCGCTATAAGTAATTCCAGCGTCTCTCACGACATCGAGGTATACACCCGTTGATTCACTGAAAAAATTAGTAAACTCTTCCGCCGCCAATATTTCGTTCCTTTTTGCCGTTTCGGGTAAAACGATTTTATATGTCGTTTCGGAATTTTTCAAGATATAATCGCCCGTTTCAGTTTCAACAGGTTTTTTGTCTTCTTCTTTTTCATCTTTTCGCGGTGTTTCGCTGTCGTTCGGATTTACATTGTCCGTATTTTTATTGCAACCGACCGCTATCGAAAACATAATACCTACAACCAATATCAATGATAATAAGCGTTTCATCATTTCACCTCCGCTTTTATGGTTTTTATTCCTATATTCTCATCGCCATCATACGCATAAACGCTTATAATATATATTCCTCGCTCGGAAAACACATAAGAATAGGATGCGTCTGTATTTTTTTCGAGTTTTATCGCAACCGCCGACGGTGTGAATATCGCTACCGAAACAAGCACTTCCCCGTCTTTACCGTCTGTCGCAGAAGCAGTAAACCGAACTTTATCCCCTATTTTAAAGTCGGAATTTATTCCGTTTACGCTTATTTCAGGTTTTTCTCTGTCCACGCAATAAATGTTTACGTTATAAGTCTTTTCATTGCCGAGTCCATCATCCGTCACAACTACTATACGATACCTACCCAATGCAGATAAAACGAAAGAATACGTCTCTTCATTGACGGCGACATCTTTAAGTTGAACTCCGTCAACGGATACGGCATAACCGTTATCGGGAAGTCTTACGCTGAAACTTGCGGAAACCAAAGGAGACAAAACATCCGCCGTTTCAATAAAGAAAGACGAGTTTTCACCGAGAGTTTTATATATACCGTCCGTCTTTACATAGGCTTGCGCATCTATGTAATCTTCTTCCGCAGAAACCTTAATTTCTTGATAATTTATGGATTGTATGCATAAACCCGTTTCGTTTTCAATACCGCCCATCTCCAACGACATATACGCATAACTATGCG
>CAMOXE010000047.1 GCA_946628865.1 uncultured Clostridia bacterium
AAATCTATTGAAAAAATAATAAAATAATGATATAATAATGTAGTATCGGCGCTTTAAGGCGATTTTTTGGAAAATTTAAAGGATAGTATGAAAGAATTTTCGTTTAACGACTACAAAGGATATAAAGACCTTAAAAAAGAAATCCGTTCGGACGGCGTTCCAGCCAGATTCGAGCCGGACGTCAATAAAGGATTATCATCGAAACAAGTAAACATAAAAATAATCCAGGGGAAAGTAAACGTCCAAGGCAAACAATACTCGAAATCGACAGCCAAAATCATCACTTCTAATTTATTCACGGTTTTCAACCTTTTATGCCTTATATGTATAGTCGCTTTGGCGCTCGTCAACGCCTCTCCGCTCAATTACATATTTTCGCTTACTTATCTCTTTAACGTCACGATAGCGATCGTGCAAGAAATAAAGGCAAAAAAATCCATTGAAAAACTTTCGATTTTAAACCAAGCGAACGCGACGGTGCTCAGAAACGGGAAATACGTCGATATAAGCGTAAATTCAATCGTTCAGGACGATATAATACGGTTTACTATCGGAAACCAGATAACGGCGGACTGCACCGTACTTCAAGGCGCGATTGAGGTAAACGAAAGTCTTTTAACCGGCGAATCGGTCCCCATTAAAAAGAAAAAAGGCGACGCTCTGCTTTCGGGTAGTTACGTCGTTTCGGGCAGCGCGCTTGCAATCGCGGATAAGGTCGGCGAAGAACGCTACGTTCAACAACTATCCGCAAAGGCAAAGAAATTCAAACGCCCGACTTCGGAACTGTTCAAGTCCTTACAATGGATAATACGAACAGTTGGCTTTTTGATTATTCCCATAGGTCTCGGTGTCTTTTACACGAACTATCGCGTCATACTCGGCGAAGGTCTGCCCGTTTTCGTAAGCGACGGCGCTTTGACCGGTTTAGGAAGAACCGAAGTCGTAACGCGAACGACTTCGGTAATAATCGGAATGATTCCCGCGGGAATGTTTCTTTTGACGACGCTTGCGCTCGCGGTAGGTATTATTCGTCTTGCAAAGAAAAACACCTCGGCGCAGGATATGTATGCCGTCGAAAGATTGGCGCGCGTCGACGTTCTCTGTCTCGATAAAACCGGAACCATAACCGACGGCCGCATGAAAGTCGCAAACTGCGTTATCTTTGAAAAAGACTTTAAGTATTCTATCAACGAAATCGTCTCGTCCATGCAAAACGCCTTAGGCGATAACAACCAGACCGCTATCGCCCTTCAAAAGCATTTCGGCAGAGACGGCGGACTGATAGCAAAAAACGTTATTCCGTTTTCATCCGACAGAAAATTTTCGGCGGTGACGTTTTTGGATAATAACGACGAAACGTTCACTTTTGCGCTCGGCGCACCCGAATACATAATCGGCTCGGAAACAGAATACCCGAAATTATATACGCATATTCGTCACTACACCGCAATGGGGCAAAGAGTACTTCTCCTTGCTTTTAGCGATAAGGAAATACAAGACGGAAAACTTTCCGCCGTTTTCAAGCCCTTCGCGCTTATAACCCTTACCGACACGATAAGAAAAAACGCCGCCAAGACCATAGAGTGGTTTAAAAACAACGACGTACAGATAAAAGTAATATCCGGCGATAACCCGATTACCGTTTCGGAAGTCGCAAAGCGCGCGGGAATAGACGGCGCGGACAAATTCATCAGTTTGGAAGGGCTTAACGATAACGAAGTGATAAACGTCGCGACAAAATACAACGTATTCGGCAGAGTTTCGCCCGAACAGAAAGCGACGCTTATAAAGGCGTTAAAATCCGCCGGGCATACCGTCGCGATGACGGGCGACGGCGTAAACGACATCCTCGCCATGAAAGAGTCGGACTGTTCTATTACCGTAGCGGCAGGCTCGGACGCAACTAAAGACATAGCGCACCTCGTATTGATGGACAATAACTTTAATTCTCTGCCATCCGTCGTCGAGGAGGGCCGAAGAGTTATAAACAATATTCAGCGTTCTTCTTCGCTCTACCTTATGAAAACGCTCTTTACCATGATATTCGCGGTACTGTCTATCTTAAGGCGCACAGTTTACCCGTTCAATAACCAAATGATGATAATGCTCGAAACGCTCGTAATAGGCATAGGCTCGTTCGCGCTTTCGATGGAAAAGAATACCGATCGGGTCGACGGGAAATTCATATCTTACGTCTTTACCAATTCTCTGCCCGGCGCAACCGTACTGATAATGAACGTCCTGGCGTTCGACGTTTTGGATAAACTCCCGCTCGGAATAGTTATTCCTCTTGGTTATAAAGACACACTTATGGTTGCCGCGCTTACGTTTGGCGGTTTAGTACATTTATATACCTTATGTAAGCCGTATAACGTATACCGTTCTGTGCTCGTTATATCTTTAACCGTAGTGTGTACCCTATGGATAACCTGCTTTATGTCAATATTTAATCTTCCCAACTTCTTTGCGGATATAAAGCAAAACTGGCCGTACCTGTTTATGATACTTTGTCTTATGCAATTCGACGTAACCGTTGACAGATTCATATCCATGCTGATGACTAAACTCAGAAATTCCGCTTGACGTCAAACTTATAAAACTACAAACAAAACTCCCGTCGGCATCTCGACATACCGACGGGAGTTTTTATTAAAATTTTATCCTTGTGCCTTTCTTAGTAACCGCGGCGGCGCTGAAAGATTCAAAATCCATTTCGTCAATCAATCCGTCAACGTCTTTTTTAGCGATCGAATTTATTTTCGACAGTTTTAAGTCCTGATCGAAAACCTTACCGGTAAAGAGCAGATATTTCCCGTATAAAATCATTTGCGACGCGGTGCTTTCTTCTCCGTATGCGAACGAACTTAACACCTGAGCCTTTCCCCTCTCGAATTCTTTATCCGTAACGCCGCCCTTAAATGTTTTCAAAACGTCTTTAACCGCCTCGTATGCCGGATAAAACGAGTCGTTGTTTACGCCCGCATATATTATCATAGTCCCCGTATCGCGATATCCGGACGGGTAAGAATAAATCGTATAGCAAAGCCCCAGTTCCTCTCTGACCTTTTGAAAGAGTCGGCTGCTCATACCCATACCGAGTATAATGCTCATGAGCGACATTGCGTCGTTCTTTTCATCGTCGAACCTGACGCCCTTTATTCCGAGCGCAAAATGCGTTTGCTCTATATCTTTCTCTACGATTTTTCTACCTAAAAGATTTTCTTTC
>CAMOXE010000048.1 GCA_946628865.1 uncultured Clostridia bacterium
AAAAAGTTATAATGTATTTCGTTGTTACTGCGATATGCAACGTTTTGGGCTCCTTCCTCGATACCGCTAAGTCGGCGGCAAATTCGGCTACCGGTCCTTCGCAGGGTACTGTACTGAACTTTGCTTCTAATCTCGGTTTGGGCATATTCATGATTATTCTTTCAGTATTTGCCTTGATCTTTACAGCAATAGGCGTCGGCAAGAGAGCGGATGATAAGCCGGTAAGAAAAGTTCCGGTTTTAATCGGCGTGGCGTTCTTGTTGGGATGCATTGCAATAAACAATTCCTATGAGGGCGTAGTTGCGGTTACCTCGACAATAAGTTATATGATTATGGCGGCTGCGATACTCGTAGCGGTGCTTGCGTTTATGAAACCCGAAAAACAAGTTGAAGCGGCAAGCGAGGCACCCGCTGAAACCACCGAAGAATAATAAATGCTTAAAATTTCCCGCGCCGAAATTTCGGCGCGGATTTTTTACGTTTATTTTCAGTAAAGCCCTTGAGCGATCATCGCGTCCGCGACTTTCTTAAATCCCGCAAGGTTTGCGCCTACGACGAGGTCGTATGGAAGATCGTATTCTTCGAGCGCGTCTACTATCTGTTGATAGATATTGTGCATTATGCCTTTAAGTTTAGCGTCAACTTCTTCTTTTGTCCAGGTAAGACGTTCGCTGTTTTGCGTCATTTCGAGACCGCTCGTCGCAACGCCGCCCGCGTTCGCCGCCTTGCTCGGGCAGATGATGACGCCGTTTGCCTTGAGGTACTCAATAGCCTCGATAGTCGTGGACATGTTGGAAACTTCGTTGACGAACTTAACGCCGCAAGCGACGATTTTTTTCGCGTCGTCTAACGTTATTTCGTTTTGCGTGGCGCACGGCATATATATATCCGCTTTAACGTTGCCCCACGGCTTTTCGCCTTCGTGGAAGGGGAGATTATACTTGACGGCATAGTCTTTGATTTTAAGCGAAGTGCTGGCGCGCATTTCGAGAAGATAATCGATCTTTTCGCCGGTAACGCCGTCGGGATCGTAAACGTAGCCTTGAGAGCCGGAAATCGAAACGACTTTTCCGCCGAGTTCCGCGATCTTTTTGCAAGCGCCCCAGGTCACGTTGCCGTAGCCGGAAAGCGCGAAAGTCTTGCCCTTAATATCTTCGCCGAAGTGTTTTAAAACGTCTTGGAGGAAATAAACCGAGCCGTAGCCGGTAGCCTCCGGACGTATAAGACTTCCGCCGAAAGACAGACCCTTACCCGTCAAAACGCCGTTTTCGTAAGCGCCGCGTATTCTCTTATACTGACCGAACATATATCCGATCTCTCTGCCGCCTACGCCTATATCGCCCGCGGGAACGTCCACGTCCGGACCGATATGACGATACAACTCGGTCATAAACGCCTGGCAGAATCTCATTATTTCCTCATCGGTCTTTCCGACGGGGCTGAAATCCGAGCCGCCCTTGCCGCCGCCCATGGGGAGGCTGGTAAGACTGTTTTTAAACGTCTGTTCAAAGCCGAGGAATTTTAAAATACTCTGGTTTACGGTAGCGTGGAAACGGAGACCGCCCTTGTAAGGTCCTATAGCGTTGTTGAACTGAACGCGATAGCCTCTGTTTACCTGGTAATTGCCGTTTCTGTCCTCCCATACGACCCTGAAACTGATTATTCTGTCCGGTTCGACGAGCCTTTCCAAAATAGAGTTTTTGCGGTAAAGATCTTCGTACTTGTTTACCGCCGGCTCAAGCGACGATAAAACTTCGGTTACCGCCTGAACGAATTCGGGTTCGTTGCAATTTTTCGTCTTTACGTCGTCAATTACTTTTGCGACGTATGAATTGGTTACTTTCATTGTTTTTACCTCGCAATAAAATTTTTTTAATATTATATCACATCGGCGCGGAAAAATCATCTGTTTTGATATAATTTTATGCCCGTATACCGATTATTATTTCTTATAAAAGATAAAAGCGTGTTTTATATCGAAATCGATTGAAAAGAAATCGGAAATATTGTATAATAACCGTATGGATAAATACTTGATCGCGATAGGCGGCGGAGAACTGAGAACGAAAGAAACGCTCGAAATAGATAAATTCATCGGTGAAATAGCGAAAAAGCGCGTAACAGACAGGCGTGTAAACGCCCTGTTTATAGGCACTGCGAGCCACGACAGTATGCCGTATTACAACACCTTTCACAAGACCTATACCGGCGTACTCGGTTTTAAAACCGACTGCGTTTTATCCGTCTACGTCGAAATGGACGAAGAGAAGATACGCTCTAAGTTCGACAAAGCGGATATGATTTACGTCGGCGGCGGAGATACGGTGTATATGCTCGGAGTGTGGCGGGAAAAGGGGATTGACAAACTTATCCTCGACGCCTACGACCGCGGGGTAGTCCTTTGCGGGCTGTCTGCGGGAGCGATATGCTGGTTCGAGCATATGTATACGGACAGCGATATTACTGGAAAGATCGGCGATTACGATTACGCCGACGCGCTGGGTTTAATAAACGGTTGCGCGTGTCCGCACTATAACGAGCGCAGAAAAGACGTATTTTCAAGCGATAAAACGCACGCGTATTTGCCTATGTACGCAATGGAAAACAATTCCGCAATCGTATTTAAAAATGGAATTCTTTTAGGTAAGGTCGGCGAAAATTCGTCTTATTATCTTGAAAACTCAAACGGGGAAATGCGTGAAAACGCGATAAAAACGCTATAAAAGTACTAAAAAGCACAGTTTTCATACGCTTTTCACTTAAATTGCATTGAAGTTGCGGATATAATGTGTTAAAATAAAAGAGACGGAGGAGAAAATGTATAAAATTCTCATAGTTGACGACGAAGAAAAGATAAGGGAAGTGTTGTCCGAATACGCCGAATTCGAAGGCTACGAGCCGGACGAGGCGGCGGACGGCATGGAGGCTGTCGCGAAAGTAAAGGATAAGGATTACGATCTCGTTATAATGGACGTAATGATGCCCAAACTCGACGGATATTCGGCGGTCAAGGAAATAAAGAAGATCAAAGATATACCGATAATAATGCTGTCGGCGCGCGGCGAGGAATACGATAAATTATTCGGTTTCGAGATAGGCATAGACGATTACGTCGTGAAACCTTTTTCGCCTAAAGAAGTAATGGCGAGGATCAACGCCGTTTTAAAACGTAAAAACAGCACGATACAGGAAAAGCGCAACGCTTCGGCACTCAAATTCGACGGGCTTGAGATAGATATGCTCGGCAGAAACGTGTACGTCGACGGCGAAAAAGCGGAACTTACGCCGAAGGAATACGAACTGCTGTTTTATATGGTCAACAACAACGGTATAGCGCTTTCGAGGGAAAAACTTCTCCAAGACGTTTGGGGATACGACTTTTTCGGCGACGATCGCACGGTCGATACTCACGTCAAGATGCTCAGGGGCAACTTAAAACAGTATCGGAAATTTATAGTAACGCTCCGCGGAATGGGATATAAATTCGAGGCATGAAAAGACCGAATTTAAGGCGGCTGAAGTTCAGCACCTGGTTTTATTTTTTGGCTTTCACGGCTGTGATTATAGCGAGTATGTGGATATTCCAATTCGTGTTTTTGGAAGAGTACTATTCAAACGCGAAAATTTCCACTATGCGCGAGTACGCCGATATCATAGACGCCGCACTTTCGAGCGGCGAACCGATCGGCTCGGCTGTAGACGAGTGTAAAGACGTCGGCATCGACGTAACCGTAATCGATAAGAATAAAACCGACGGCAATTACGCGATATTATACAATTCGGCTGATCGCTCGGACGCAAATTTAATATCTAAGGCAGAGACGGAGTTCGTCTCTAACGGCTTTGTCGCTAAATCCGGGAAGTATATCGGGAAGGACTCAAAGCCCAGTTTGCTATATTACATTAAGGCAACGGAATATCAAGGTAAAGCCTCGTACTTACTTCTCGCGTCGCCTTACGCAAAATTATACGAGGCTATGAACGTCTTAAAAATCCAATCGGCGTTTATAACGATTATCACACTCGTAATAAGTATAGCGCTTGCCTGGTATTTTTCAGGGAAACTCTCCAAGCCCATCGACGATATGTCCGAAACGGCAAAACGCTGGGCGGAGGGCGACAATTCGGTAACCTTCAGCGCGACCGATACATATACCGAGATAACCGAACTCGCGGAGGCGTTGAACTACGCCAAAGACGGCGTTTCAAAGGCGGGAGAATTACAAAGAGACCTCCTTGCAAACGTTTCGCACGACTTAAAGACGCCGCTTACCATGATCAAGGCTTACGCCGAAATGATAAACGACATCTCCGGTGACGATAAAATAAAGCGCGGCAAGCATACGAAAGTAATAATCGACGAGGCGGACAGGCTGACTAATCTCGTAAACGACATTTTAAACCTTTCCAAACTTCAGTCGTCGGTAGACGACCTCGAAATGACCGAAATAAACCTTTCGGCGCTTACCGAAAGGGTGATCGCGAGGTTTTCGGATTTCGTCGAAAACAAGGGCTATAAAATCGAGGAATATATAGCGCCGGACCTTATGACGCTTGCGGACGAGAAAAAAGTCGAGCAAGTTATATATAATCTGCTTGGGAATTCGCTCAATTATACCGGCGATGATAAGACGGTCAAGGTCTATCTTACCGCCGAAAACGATAAAATCCTGCTTGAAATAATCGATTCCGGCAAAGGCATTAAGTCGGACGCTCTCGATACTATCTGGGAGAGATATTACAGGTTTTCAGAAACGAATACCCGACCCGTCAAGGGGACGGGACTCGGTTTATCGATAGTAAAGGCGATACTTGAGAACCATAAACTTAAATACGGAGTCAGAAGTAAAGAAAATTGCGGCAGCAATTTCTTCGTGGAGTTCAACAGAATAAAAAATGAATAACGATTATTTAAGGGTAAACTCAAAAGACGCTCAAGACGGCGTCGTAGAGGGGATATATACGGTCAAAACCGATAAAAAAGCGGAGCAAGACAAAACGCCGACGCTCTATACTTTTTTTCGTAAAAAGAGTCTCGGCACGTTAGATTTTCATGGCAGGATTCCGAGCCTTGTAAAACCTCTCGCGGTTTTTTTGATTTCTCTTGCGCTTTTTGCGGCGCTGGCGCTTATCGCGATTTCAGCGCATAGTCCGGATATATTCCTTCTTCTTGCCGTTGTCGTCTCTTTAACGGCGCCGCTCTTTTTTATAACCGCGTTTTTTGAATTCAACACCTTTAAAAACGTCGGTTGCGCGGAAATATTCGGAGGCATTGCCATAGGCGCGCTTTATTACACGGTGCCGGCTATTCTTAAAGGCTATCTTTCGGACGCAATGTTTCAATCCTCTAAAATATCGGATTTGCTCTTCACCGTTATTTCTGACAGCGGACTTATCGTCCTGTCTTATTTTTACGTCAGACTTATGCGCAAGGCAAACCTTTTCGCTTCGTTTTTGCTCGTCGTTTGCGTGTTCGGCGGCTTTACGTTTACGAATTCGCTTTTAAAAATTTATTCGAGTCTTTTCACGAGCGTTACGATTGCGGGTGAGGAACAGTCCGTCGTATTTGCGATAATAAAATCCGATAAGTTTTTCGGAGACGCTCTTAACTCATTTATTTCGTCCGTATTTAAAGTCGGCGTGTACGAGGCGACGCTCTATTTCAGTTGGTCGGTAATATCTGCGGGAGTTATAGCGCTTAAAGTTTCACCGCTTAAATCCGTGTATAACGACGGCTCAATGTACTTTTTACTGATTTTAGAAGTCGTACTCCACGTTATAGAAAATATCGGTTCGGTGCTTATAGCGGTAGACGTCGTGCTGAAAATCGTGACCGTATCGGTATCGATAATAGTTGCGCTTAGAATGCTTAACTTTATAATAATGAAAAATCCGCGAAAGGTATAATTATGTATCCAAACGAGATAATTTTCGGAATAACTTTATACGATATTTTTATGCTTATAGGGATAGTTATGGCGCTCGTGATCTACGACGCATACGTTTCAAAGCGTAAATTGCCGATAAAAGTACATAACTTCTATTTGGTTTTAGGCGTAGCGTCCATAATAACGGGGCTTATCGGCGCGGGGTTATTCCAATCCGTATTCAACTATATAAAGAGCGGAGTTTTCAAATGGGGCGGAATAACTTTTTACGGCGGAATAATAACCGGCGCGGCGACGTTTTTGATAGGTCTTTATCTCGTCGGCGGCAGGGGGTTTAAGGAAAGGGAGCATCTGACGTATTTTACTCACGTCTACGAAGTCGCGCCCTGCTGCATAACGATAGCGCACGCTTTCGGTCGGATAGGCTGCCTTACCGCGGGCTGTTGTCACGGCGCGGAAACGGACGGGTTTCCCGGTATTTTTATGCGCGTTGCCGAAAATCCGCACGGCGCTTATTACGTCCCTACGCAACTGTACGAGGCAATCTTTCTGTTTTGCCTTTTCGCGCTACTCAGTTATTTTTACAAGAAAAATAAAAAGATAAACTTCATAGTTTACCTTTTGTCTTACGGCTCGTGGCGCTTTATTATAGAGTTTTTCAGAGCGGACGAGCGCGGAGCGCTGTTGCCGTTTTTAACGCCCGCTCAGGCAATATCCGTTCTGGCTATAGCGATAGGGCTTATACTGTTGTTTTTTAGATTAAAAAAGAGAAACGCCGATTAATCTTCGTCGTCGTTATCTTCGCTTTTACTCGGTTTAAAAAATATTTCAAATACCGGCACGAGCAAGAAGATGATCCAACCGGGGTGCCACAAACCCCAACCGAAACCCATTATAAGGTATATAATCGTTATAATAAGCGGAATTGAAAATCTCAGTTTCTTTTTCCCGAGAAGATACGGCATTACGGGGATAAGCAGGAACACCATCCAACCCGGGTGCCATTTCCCGAAGAAAAACCCGAGCGCTAAAAATATAAACGTGCAAATAAGCGGCGTCGCCGCGATTATTTTATTCCGAAACTTAAACTTTTTGTCCGACATAAAATCACCTCGTAAAATTAATCACGATTATATTATATTATGATTTTAAATAAATGTCTACCGATTTTATCGGCTTTTTAAGCAAAAAGAGAACTCCGCAGGAAAAAGCGGAGTTCGTTTTTTTTAAAGATCGTCCGCGTCTTGCACGGGATCTTCGTATTCTCCTATAAGATAACTGCCGGTATAACTTCCGAGCAAATCGTATTCGGAGAACATCTCTGTTTTAATTTTCTTTTTTCGTTTCATTACTTGCAATCTTTGGTTTTGGAAGTCGACTTCGTGGACTTGCCGCAATCTTTGGTAGTGGTCTTAGTCGAGTTCTTCGCTTTACTGTTCGTAGTTCTCATAGATCCTTTGGGAGAACAATACTTACAAAACCTTGGCTTGCCTTACATAACGGACATACCCGAAACGCATTTTCAGCCGTTTCCTCATAACCGCACTTACTGCAAACGTACTTTTGCGGCTTAGAGTTTTTAAACAGCGTACCGCTTGAAAAACTTTCTTTTAGATACTCGAAGATCTTTTTGTGATGTTTTTCAATTTCCGCGGTCTTTAAAAACGCGTCGGCTATATCGTCAAATCCCTCCGCTCTTGCCGTTTCTGCAAATTCCGGATAGATAAGTTCGCCCTCGTTTCTTTCGGATTCCACCGCAAAAGAGAGCATTTCTTCAACCGTGCCGTTTTCAAACGGAAATCCCGCGTTTACGGGTACGCTTTTCATATTTCCGTTATGCTGAGTAAGCAAATCGAAAAAACGGGTAGCGTGTACCGTTTCGTTCTTTGCGATCTTCTTGATCTCGTCGCTTAAGGTCTGATAACCTTGTTGAAGCGCCGCTTGAGCGATCATCTGGTAACGCATACCCGCCTGACACTCGCTTGCAAAACTTGCCGCGAGATTTTTCAGCGTTTTGGTCTGATTGAACTCCATCTTTACCTCCTTTGTTAAAAGTATGTAATAAATTTTCCGAATTATACGCAGCGCTTATAAAGTTTCGGCTTATAATCGTTTCGTCGCTATTATTTCCGCGTTTTCCGCGTCGAATAAAAAGGCGATTCCATCCTCTTTTTTGATAA
>CAMOXE010000049.1 GCA_946628865.1 uncultured Clostridia bacterium
ATCCGCCGCCCGAATTTCCGCTGTTTATGGACGCGTCGGTCTGGAGCAAAGTCATCGTCTTGCCCTCGACTTCGACCTCTCTGCCGATACTGCTTATTATGCCTTTGGTCACCGTGCCGCCGAGGATTCCGAGCGGGTTGCCGATCGCAACCACTTCCATGCCGTAACGAAGATCGTCGCTATTAGCAAATGTAGCGCTTTTAAGCGCGGAAAATTTACCGCTGTCCGCTTTTACCGCGATAAGACCTATATCCGATTTCGGATCGCTGCCGACGAGCGTCGCGGTAAACACGTCGCCGTAAATCGTCTTTATGCGGGTGTTAGTCGAACCGGCTATGACGTGGTGGCAGGTTATAACGTATGCGACGTCGTTTTCCTCGCTACTTACGACGTCGACTATGACGCCGCTGCCGGCGGACGTGCCGCCGGATAACGTCGCGTAAATTTCAACTACGGACGGGCGAATCTCGTCTAAGACGTCCGCTAAAGAATCGAACGCGGTAAGTTTCGTGGTGTTTACGTTTATTTTATCCGTAAGCGCAACGCGCTCGTAAAAACCGCTGCCGCTTTCGCCTTCGATCGGCTCGGCGCTTTCGCCCGTAGTCTTGGTTATAAACGTACACGAAGTAAACGCGGCGATTATAGCAATTACAATGAAAAATATCAACGTGGATTTAAGTTTGTTCATACACGCCTCCGTTATTATAGTACTATATAAAAGTTATAATACTGAAACAAAATTATTATTTTTCTGTGAAAAAAATTAACGCCGAGCCGTCAGCCCGACGTTTTTTCGGTATCGGACCATAGCGATATTACCCTAAAAGATAATTCCCGCTTACGACTTGGCGATATTCAAACAGCGAAAATTTCCGTGAAATCGCCAAAATAACTTTCGCTAAGCGGCAAATTTCTTCTCGCTGACGATAATAATATGTCCCTTTTCGGAAAAATTATTCGTCGTCCTCTTCTTCGGGCAAATCGACGTTGTGATAGACCTCCTGTACGTCGTCGAGTTCGTCGAACGCGTCGAGCATTTTTTGGAAGGTCTCCGCCTGATGCTCGTCCAAAGCGACTTTGTCGTTCGGGATCATCATTACTTCCGCCTCTATAAACTCGTAGCCCTTGTCCTCGAAATATTTACGGACCGAGGAAAAGTCCGCGGGAGAAGTCCGTATCTCGAACGCGTCGTCCGCGGTAATCACGTCGTCCGCACCGGCCTCTAAGGCTATCTCCATTATCTCGTCCTCGTTCATGTTCAGCGTGCGTTCTATGACGATAACGCCTTTATTCTCGAACATATACGATACCGAGCCCGTCGTTCCCATATTCCCGCCGTACTTGGAGAAAATATGCCTTACGTCGCCACCCGTTCTGTTCTTGTTGTCGGTAAGCGTGGAGACTATTACCGCGCTGCCGCCAACGCCGTAACCTTCGTAGGTTAAAGTTTCGTAGTTGACGGAGTTGAGTTCCCCGGCGGCTTTGGCGATACTGCGCTTGATATTGTCGTTCGGCATGTTCGCCGCTTTCGCTTTCGCGATAACGTCCGCAAGTTTGCTGTTCGTGTACGGATCGGGGTTGCCTTTCGCCGCTACCGCGAGTTCTCTGCCGAGTTTGGTAAATACCTTGCCCTTTACCGCGTCCGTCTTGGCTTTTTTGTTCTTAATGTTTGCCCATTTGCTGTGTCCTGACATATTTCACTCCTGTTTATTAAGATTTTCCGCTATTTCTACGGCTGTTTTCACTTCTGTTATACGCGCCTTCTTGCCGTGCGCCTCTTGCGAGGCTTTCGTCCTCGGATCGTGCGTTAAGTTCCCCGCGCCGCCTATGCACCCGCCTACGCACGCCATGCCTTCGATGAAATTGTTCGGGAGAAGTCCCTTGTCTTTGAGCGCGAGCGCTTTTTTACACTCGGATATACCGTTGCACGCTATCGGGTTTATCTCGAAAGTTATTCCGCGTTCTTTCGCCGCGCTCTTTACCGCCTCGGACACGCCGCCGCTGCGAGCGAATATCCTGCCGTAATACGACGCGTGGTTTATCTCCGTCTCGGGGAGTTCTTCGGGCTTTATCTTCTTGCTGTCGATAAGCGCCTGCAATTCCTCAAACGTTATTACGCTGTCGATAAGTCCCGCGTATTCTTCGCGCTGGAACTCGGACTTTTTCGCCGTGCAAGGACCTATAAACACGTTTTTACACGTCGGGTCTTTCGTCTTTAAGAATTTGGCGATAGTTCCCGCGGGCGAAAGGTTGGAGGATATTTTGTCCTTTAGCGACGGATAGTTCTTTTCTATGTAAGAAACGAACGCCGGACAGCACGAAGAAGTCATAAATCCTTTTTCGGCAAGTTCTTCCGCCTCCGAATACGCCACCATGTCCGCGCCGAGCGCCACTTCGTAAATATCGTCGAAACCTATCTCTTTTATAGCCGTGTTTATCTGACCGAGCGTAGCGTAATAAAACTGACTTGCCGCCGCAGGAGCGACCAAAGCGTTGACTTTATATCCTGAGTGTTTGTTCTTTATGAATTCTATGACGTCCAAAATATACGACCTGTCGGTTATTGCGCCGAACGGACACATATATACGCACGCGCCGCAAGATATACATTTATCGTAGTTTATCTTCGCCTCGTCTGCATCGCCCATGTATATCGCGCCGACTTTGCAAGCCATTTCGCAGGGACGTTTGTTGTTCGAGATCGCCCCGAACGGACAAGCCCGAGAACAAGCGCCGCATTCGACGCATTTGCTCTTGTCTATCTGCGCCTTTTGGTCCTTGCCGAAAGTGATTGCGCCGACTTTGCAAGCCTCGGCGCATCTGTGAGCCAGACAGCCTCTGCACGACGACGTCACGTTATATCCGCCCGCCGGACAGTCCTCGCAGGCTATGTCTATCGTCTGAATTACCTTTTTGTTAAATCTGTTGCCGCCGACCGCGAGTTTTACCCTTTCGGATATTATCGCGCGTTCTTTGTATACGCAGCAGCGCATAGTTGGGGTTTTCCCCGGCATTATCTGTTTGGGAATATCGTAAATATTTTCAAGCAACGTATCCTGCCACGCGTATTCGGCGACCGCTTTTAATACTTTATACTTTATTACCTGTACTTTAGTATCGAATTTATGCATATTCACTCCGTCAGTTGATAAAAGACGTCATCTTGCGTTTCTTTTCGCCGCTCACTTTTACTATCTGCGCGGCGGCTACCAGCGGTATCCAGTCCTCGACGTAACTCCTCGGCGTTCCCGTCTTTTTGCAGTACGCCTCGACGTACTTCTCCGCTAAATCTTCCTTGCCGTTCACGAGGAAAATGAGATGGGTTTTCGCCGCGTCCGCCGTGGCGTTACCTTGGCTGGCGTGCGCCCAGTCGATTATACACGCCTCGCCGCTACCCGTGATTATCACGTTCGACGGGTTGAAGTCGCCGTGGCAGAGGTGATTGTGCATCGGCATAGCGTTCAGGCGAATACATAGGTCGTAACGCGTCGAGGCGTCGAGATCGCTCGCCATTATCCTGCTCGTCATCTTGTCTTTGAACTTCGTCAAAAACAAACATCTCTTCGAGTGTATCTCGCATTGCAGGTCTATAAATCTGTCGAGGTATTCGTCTGTTTTTTCGGGGTTTTTCAACATAAGACTTTCAAGCGTTTCGCCCTCGACGTATTCCATCTCGATAGCGCGTTCGCCTTCGGCGACGTTTACGCCGTAGATCTTAGGAATATTAAGCCCCGTCTCTTCTACCCGCGTATGGTTTAAAACCTCGTTGAATATATTCGCCTTGGAATAACTTTGATCGAAAGTCTTTATAAACCTGTTACCATCGCGGTAATACGATTTTTTCGCATCGCGAAAAAGCAATATTTTCTCAGACATTTTGTTTCCCCATTTTAAGTTCGTACAGCAT